>JASFTY010000038.1:0-13860 GCA_050050535.1 Gemmatimonadales bacterium
TGCGGCTCGACCCGATCGGGAAGTCCGCCGCCCGCGCAACGCGGACCGCCGGTTGCACTTCCGGGATGTCCAGGTTCTCGGCGGGGTTGACGTAGAGCGCCATGGCGATGACGGCGAGCACGATGATCAGCAGGATAACGCCACCCAGTAGAAGCTCCGTGAAGCCGAGTCGCTGAAGTCTACGTTCTTTTTCCATCGTCATCACACGCTATGTGACAAAGCTGTCAGGGGCCCCGGCTGGGGGCCGCTGCGAACCCGTCCAGGCTGCTGGAAGACTGGCCCAAGTTACCACCGTACCTGCGATAGCCGCCAGCCGTCGACGGTCTCACCGGTGGTGCCGCCCGACGTCGACTTGATTATCTTGAGGGCCATGAGTAGACAGCTACTGATGCTCGTCTGTGCCTGTTCCGTCGTGCTGGCCGCCTGCGATGACGAGAAGGCCGCCGGCGAACTCGTTGGCCCGCTCTCCGGGCCGCACGTCGCCGAGTCGGTGCTCGCGCTTGGCGTGTTCCAGGGTGTGCCGGTCGGGATCACCGACACTTTCGTCCAGGACGAGACTGTCCACCTCTGGGTGCGCTGGAACAGGCTGGAGCCGCCGCACACCGCGGAGGCGGTCTGGTACGATCCCGACGCCGACGAGGTGGATGTCTCCGTGGTCGAGATTCTCGACGGGCCGGCGGAACAGATCACCGTCTTCAGCCTCGAGCTCACTCCTGTCTCGACGACGGGCTTCTGGGAGGTCGACCTGGTGCTGGACGGCGAGTTCCACCGCAGCCACGTATTCGAGGTGATTCCGGGAGTCGGGCCGGGCGAATAGGCCTTACACTTCCAGCGCTTCCTTCATCTTCTCCACCAGCCACTCGGCTTCCAGCTTGTCTCTGATCGAGCGTCCGCAATAGAGCTTCTTGCCGTCGCTCTTGACGATCCGGATGTCGTAATAGGGGCGCTTGCCGGCCTGCATCCCGACCTCGAGCGTGACGTCGTCGATGTCATCGGCCTTGACCGTCCGTGTACGGCCGAGCGGGCCGTAGCGTACGCGCGCTTCGCTGGGAGTCAGGGCGACGTGGGTAGTGCCGAGCCATGCCTGGAACACGGCGAAGAGCAGCAGCACGGCGAACAGGCCGAAGACGATGGGGAAGATGATCGGTGCGCCCAGGTATGGCAGCGCGACGGTGATCGCCGTCCAGATGATGAAGAAGACGGTGAGGCCCGCCGCGGCGCCGGGGTTGCGTGCGCGTGCGAAGTAGATTTCGGTGCGCCGCAGGTGCTCTGTGACCACGATGCGCGATTCGGGCGGCTGCCGGTAGTCGAGGGCGTCGGCGAAGCCCTCCTCGTCGTCCGGCGCCAGCGGGATCTCGCTGTCCGGCGTCCGGAAGACCGGCACCTCGAAGCTGGCGTCGTAATCGACGCCGGGCACCGCGGCGCGAACCTCCAGCCGCCAGATGATCTGGTCTCTGGCCTCGGTCGAGTCGCTCTGCTTGGCGTCGCGGGGCAAGCGGAAGGCGACGGGAATAGCGGTGGCTCTGCCGACCTGGTGTGCCTGCCTGATCTGGCGCTCCTCCTGCCAGAGGATGTTCTCCCGTGTCGAGCGGCTCTTGCCGGAACCCGTGGTGATGCGGTTGACACAGGCGAGCGTGACGTCGAAGCCGTCGTCGGGGCGGACGAGGGTGTTCGTCAGGATGACCCCCTCCAGCTTCCTGCCGATGACCCCAGGCACCTCCGGCATGCGGAACACCGAGACCCCGAACTTGCGGTGGCGGATCGTGCCACGGATCGCCCAGACGAGCAGCCCGGCCCCCACCAAGGGAAAGAGCAGGGCCAGCAGGGCCATCGCCTCGCCCTGCCTCAGGTATCCGTCGACTACGGCGACCGGCGCGACGGTACAGGATATGAGGTTCCAGAAGAGGGCGAACCCCCAGGCCATGTACAGCTTGGCCCGCGACGAGCCCTCGATCCGGCCGGCGGCCCAGTCGGGACGCCAGAGCCACGGCTCCGAGGGATGCTCTCCCTGCAGCCGCTCCCGCTCCTGTTGCTTCTTGCGGCCGTGGAAGAGCGCGGCGAGCAGGCCGAAACCGGCGCCACCGAAGACGAGCCCGAAGACGAGTGAGCCTGCCGCCTCGCCCCAGTCGCCGGCGATCGCCGCCCGCAAGCCGTTGAGCGTCATGAAGATGCCGACTCCGCAGAACGGGGTGAGGAAGAGCAGGAAACAGCCGTAGCCGAGCGCCCTCTTCAGCATCATAGATCGTAACTCTCCAGGCTCGAGTCCGGGCGATTGACAATCACGGCCGATAGCCGGAATAATAGGGATAGGCGTTCAACGCGCCTCTCCCGCATATCTCGCTCGGTTTACAGCATGACGGTCTACTACTGGCTCGGCGCCGTACTGTCCATTCTCGCACTGGCCCTCCTGCTCGCAGGAGGGTACATGGCGCTGCTGCGACGGCGACGCCTGAGAATGCCCCCCCGGAGGGGCTGGCTCACCGATGAGATGGTCGACCAGATCATCGAGCACGGTAGGCTGAGCGAGCGCCAGGTGCCCGAGCCCGCCCTGGACTTGGAGCAGATCGCCAAAGAAGAGGAGCGGTTCTGGACGGAGACCTGGGACGAGCCGGACCACTACTGGGACTAGCGGTCTGTGCGACCCGAATCCCGCTAGGCGCCCAGGATCGCGATGATCTCGTCGGGTTCGGGGAACCGCCCCGTTCTCAGCTTTGAGAAGACCAGCTCCCCGTCCCGGCAGACCTCGAAGGCACCGCCGCCCCCCTTGATCAGCTCGACCTCGATATCGCTGCTGTGCTTACGAAGCTCGTCCGCCAAACTGGCGGCTCGGGGTCCGTAGTCTCAAACGACGCAGTATTCGATACTGACGTGCATATGCTCTCTCCGTCGACTTCGTGATCGCTGCCCTCTGTTGACCCTTTGCGCGGGCCGGTCTAATTTGAGCCGCGGTCCTCCACCGCCGCAAGCGAATCTTCGGCCCGGTCGGGTGAGGTGAGTTCTGCCCATAATGGCTAGCCTATGCCTGTAATCGTCGGATTTCTAAAACGTCTGTTCGGTGGCTCTGAGCGCGGACCTAGGGAACGCGGCACGGCGGCTGCCGTCATGGCCAGTGACGATCTGGGACGGATCGAGGAAGAGCTCAAGAAGATCGGTCACGGCTATGAGGCTGCCCGGCTGCTGAACCGCGCCGGCGATCTCTACCTGGTCAAGGGTGATCGGCAAGGTGCTCTGAGGCGCTACGGCGACGCCATTGACGCCTACCTGCAGTCGGGGGAATACGACAACGCGATGGCGGTATGCCGCAAGATCATCCGCGTCGTTCCCGAGGTGATCCGCACGCGCCGGACCCTGGCCTGGCTGTGCCTGGGGAAGGGGTTCCTCGAGATCGCGCGGGAGCACATCGAGGCGTACACCGCCGCGTCCATCGAGGCGGACCTCAAGCCGCTCGCCGTGCAGCACCTACTGCTCATGGCGCAGTACGTCGAGCGGCCCGAGTTCCGTAGGTTCCTCGCCGACAAGCTGGTCGAGCTGGACGATAAGGACGCCGCCGACCGCGTGCGCGAGGGCAAAGCCGCCGACGGCGTGCGGGCCGCCGGCTGGACCCCGGTCGTCTTCGCCGCCATGCTCACCCCGGACGAGCTGCGCCGGGCAGCGGAGAGCGGCTTCGAGATCAAGGCGCCGACCGGTGAGATGGGCGGCGACGAGCTCGAGAGCCTGCTGTTCGATCCCGAGGCGGCGGCCCGGGCGCGGGTGGCGGACATAAAGCCCGACCAGCAGGAGGGCGCCGAAGACGAGGAGCAGGAGAGCGCGGACGCGGGCGCGGACGAGGGCGACGACGAGGAGGAGGAAGACGAGGAGGAGGAAGAGGAAGAGGAGGCAGAGGAGGCAGAGGAGGCAGAGGAGGCAGAGGAGGCAGAGGAAGAAGACGAAGAGGGATCAGAGAGAGACTAGGAGCGGTCCCGTCCTCAGGGGCCGCAGCGCACGTTTGTAATCCAATCGGAACAGCCAATCCACGGAATAGTATTGCAACACGGCGCCGGCCGCGGCGCGCGTGCTCGCCGACGCGGCAGGGCCTATTATTACGAGTGATGGAGACGCACGATGCACTCCGTGCCGGGGTTCTGGAGTTCATCGGGCGGGGCGTCGAGGCGGCGGCTGACGCGGGTGACTTCGAGCGGCTGGCGCTGGAGGTCTTCGCATATCAGTTCGCGGAGAACGAGCCGTATCGCAAGTACTGTGAGCGGCGCGGGCGGGCACCCGATGCCGTGGCTCGCTGGACCGAGATCCCTGCAGTTCCCACAGCGGCCTTCAAGGCGGCGCCGCTGATATGCGGTGACCCACAGGAGGCCGAGATCGTCTTCCAGACCAGTGGTACGACGGGCGGGCCGGAGAGGCGCGGTGCCCACCACGTCCGTGACCTGAGCCTCTACGAGGCTTCGGCACTTCCCAACTTCCGGGCCCACATGCTGCCCGACGGCGCGCAGCTGCCGATGCTGATCCTCGGTCCCACCTTGGAGACAGCGCCGGACTCGTCGCTCGCCTGGATGCTGGAGCGCGTCAGGCGCGCGTTCGGTGCGGACGGGAGTGCCCAGTTCGTCGACGAGAGCGGGTTGCGCGTTGCGGAGCTGGAGCAGGCGTTGGCGGCGAGCGAGTCGGCCGGGAAGCCGGTGGCGCTGTTGGGGACCGCGGCGGCATTCGCTCACCTGCTGGTGGCGTTGGAGGCACGCCGGCGACGTGTCCGCCTGCCGGCGGGCTCCCGGGTCATGGAGACCGGAGGCTTCAAGCGGCTGGGCCGGGAGCTGCTGCGGGATGAGCTTTACGGGATGCTGGTGGAGCGGCTCGGGCTGTCGGAGTTCTATTGCGTCGCCGAGTACGGCATGACCGAGATGTGCTCGCAGTTCTACGATAACGTGTTGCGGGAGCGTGCACGGGGGCGGTCGCCGGTCTCACGTCACAAGGTCGTGCCGCCTTGGGTCCGAACGCAGGTCGTTGACGCGGAGACGCTGGAGCCGTGCCCCGAGGGCCGGCTCGGCCTGCTCGAGCATCTCGATCTGGCGAACCTCGATTCAGTGATGGCCATACAGACCGATGACCTCGGTGTCGCCGGCCCCGTGGGGTTCGAGCTGATGGGACGGGCGGCGGGCGCCGAGCTTCGCGGTTGTTCCATCGCCATGGACCAATGGCTGAGCGCGCAGCGCTAGATGCATTCTGGCTGCCGGAGGGTCTGCGCCGGGCGAGCGGCCCGTTCGGCGATGCGGGGCTCGAGATCCAGGAACGTGCTCTGGGGCCCGGGCACGTCCCGATGCTTATCCCCGCCTTTTCGCCACACTCGTTGCGCGAGCTTCTGGCCGGCCTGCGCGAGCGACGCAGCGCGGTGCTCGGCGAGCGACCGCTGGTCGAGATCGTCGAATCGATCGGAACCGCTGCCGGGCGTCTCACGAGCCCGGGCGAGCCTCTGTACGACGAGCTGCTCGATACACTGCCCGAGCTCACCGGCTACTCGCGGCGCATGATCGAGATCGGACTGCAGCGGATGGGTGCCGGCTGGACCGCGGGGGCGCTGCGCTCGGCGATCGAGGACGAGTTCGGCAGCCTCGAGGTGCTCGATGACTTCCAGCCGCGGCCGTCAGGTGGCTATCAGCGCGCCTTCGGTCCGCCGCTCACCGTGCACGTGTTCAGCGGCAACATACCCGGCATCTCGGTCAGCAGCCTGGTTCGTGCGCTCTGTATGAAGTCGGCCAGCTTCGGCAAGACGGCGGCCGGCGAACCGTATTTGGCGGTCTGCTTCGCCCAGGCGCTGGCCGAGGAGGATCCAGAGCTCGCCGGCTGCCTGGCTGTGAGCTACTGGCCGGGCGGTTCGGAGGACCTGGAGGCGGTGGCGTTCTCCGAGGCCAGCGTGGTGGTCGCTTACGGCAGCGACGAGACGATCAGCGATGTCGGACGCCGGATCCCGCCGACTACCCGGTTCATCGCCTATCCGAACCGGGTGGGCGTTGCGCTGGTGACACGGAGGGCTCTTACGGCGGAGCGCGCGCGCCAGCTCGCCAGCGGCGCGGCACTCGATGTGGCGACCTTCGACCAGCAGGGTTGCGTTTCACCGCACACGATCTACGTCGAGGCCGGTGGCGCGGTAGACCCGCTCGACTTCGCCCGTTACCTCGGCGACGCGCTGGATGAGCTCGCGCAGCAGATCCCGCGCGGCGTGGTGTCGCCGGGCGAGTCGGCGCTCATCCATCAGCTGCGTGCGCATGCCGAGGTCCGCGGCGCCACGATCCTCGCCGCCAAGCGGGGTACGGAGTGGACGGTGATCGTCGAGGAGAGCGCCGAGTTCGAGCCGTCGCCGCTCAATCGAGTGATCTGGGTCTGCTCCGTCGCCGATGTATCAGAGGTCTTATCGGGATTGGAGAAGGTGGGCCCTCACCTGCAGACGGTGGCGGTGGCGGGTGAGCGGGACGAGGTGAGGTCGCTTGCCGCGCGGCTCGGTGCCATCGGCGCCACACGCGTCGTGCCGGTGGGGGAGGCGGCATGGCCGAGACCTCACTGGCACCACGACGGTCGCTTCCAGTTCCTCGACCTGGTACGCTTCGTGGACCTGGAGACGGACTAGCAGGTCGCAGGAAATCGTCCGTGGAGTCGGGTCGGCACCGGGGAACCGCTCGCTCCGGCCGACCCGGCAGTCAGGGTCCGTGGACGCGGCGAGGACATCGCGCAGGTCACCTGCAGAGTTGGCTTGTGGATCGGAGCCGGGTCGCTAACACCGCCTCCGCTCGTCGGTTCCCCGGCGCCTCCCTGTCCACAAACCGCGCACGGCTCGTCGAGCTTGGCCTCTCAAACCGTCAGACCTGTGCAGGGTGCTTGGGCTGCGGCGAGTCGCGATATGCGCTCGGTTCTGTGACTGGGAGGAGGCGGAAAGGACCAGCTCGCGCAGGTCGCGAGTTCGCCACGGTTCTCTGGAGTGTCATCCATTGGTGGCGCGAGCCCGGAGCGAGTGGTCCGTTCGCCTCCGATCCTCCTCACTCGGCGGGCGCCACTGCTGAAAGCTCGATCCGTCCGATGCGAACCAGTACCGTCCCACCGACGACGGCCGCGGCGCCCAGCAACTGCAACCAGGTCGGCGTCTCGGCCAGCATCAGCCAGGCGATGAGCAGTGCGACCACGGGAATGAAGTTCGAGTAGACGGTGGTTCGGGTGTTACCGATCTGGCGGACGCTGTAGTACCAGATGAAGTAGGCGACCGCGATTGCGAAGGCGCCGCTGAAGAGGAGCGCCAGCCATGAGACGGGGCGTACCGCGGTCCAATCCTGAGTCAGGAAGGATGGTATCGACACGATGAAGAGCGCGAAGCCGCCGATCCACATGGTGACCGCCGTCACGGGCAGTGCACCGTAGCGCCGGACGAGCGGGTTCGAGCCGACGGTGTAGATCGACCAGGCGACGCTGGCGGCGAGCACGGTGAGGTCGCCGCGCACCGTGTCGACACCGAAGCTCACCGCCTGCGTGCCGCCCCAGACGACGAGCCCGATGCCGACGACCGAGATGACGACACCAGTCCAGGCCATCCAGGCGATGCGCTCTTGCCGGAAGGCGATGGAGAGGAGCGTGGTGAAGATCGGCGTGGCGGCCAACATGAGGCTCGCGTTCCCGGCCAGCGTTCGATCGATGCCGTAGATGAAGAGAATCTGATAGACGGTGTTGCCGAGCAGGCCGAGTCCGATCAGTGCGGGCCAGTAGCGGCGGTCCATCGTCATGGATCGACCGCCGAGCTTGACGATCAGCCAGAGCAGGATCGAGGCCAGCGTGAAGCGCAGGCCGTTGAACGCCAAGGGTGACATCTCGCGCAGTGCGAACTTGACCACGGAGAAGTTGGCGGCCCAGATGAAGATGAGGACCGCCAGGGCGAGGTAGGTCGGCCCGTTCGAGGAGGTCGACTGGTCGAGTTGTGGTCTCGTCACTGGCGCCCTGATATTGTTGTCGCGTCCGGCTACCGGTCGGCGCGACGGAAGCTACCCGGTCGGCGCCGGAACACAAGCGCCCTCTACCCGAGGAGCCGAGCGAGGATGGCCGAGATAGGACACGCACTGGTACGAGCGGCACTCGTCCCTGTGAGGTCGGAGCCGGACGTGCGGGCCGAGCAGTCTTCGCAGGAGTTGCTGGGCGCCGTCCTGCAGGTGTCGGAACGGCGCGGAGAGTGGGCCCGCGTTGCCGGTGAAGACGGCTATGAAGGTTGGGTGCAGGAGGGCGGGCTCATCTTCTGCTCGGCTACGGCGGCGGAAGCCTGGTGGGACGATGCCGGCGGCCACCCGGCCGTGGCGCTCGACGCGACGCTGGCCGACGAGGCCAGCCGCGTCATCGCGCGACTCCCATGGGGCGCCCGCGTCGCCGTGGCCGAGGGCATGGTGCGGCTGCCCGACGGGCGTGGAGGGCACTTACACGAGGGGCAATTGGTCGCTTGGGGTGAGCGGGCGCGCGACTTCCCGGCCGAGGCGCCGGCCGTCGTAACGACGGGCTGGAGGTGGCTGGGCGTTCCCTACCTCTGGGGCGGCCGGACCCGTTGGGGCGCCGACTGCTCCGGCTTCGTCCAGGCGATCTACCGGCTGCACGGATTCGTGCTGCCGCGCGACAGTCACCAGCAGGCCGAGGTCGGCGCCCGGGTCGATGCCGGTCCCGGGTTCCAGGGATGCCGCCCGGGCGATCTGCTCTTCTTCCGCGGCCGCGACTCGGACCGGGTCGTCCACGTGGCACTCTCGCTCGGTGGGGCCGAGATACTCCACGCCGCCGAGCCCAACGGTGAGGTCATGCCCGATGACCTGGCCGGCGGCTCCGACCTGCAGCGATCGCTCGCCGGCAGGGTCTCCGGGGTGCGTCGCCTGTTCGGATAGTCTCGGCTTGCCGGACGCAGGCGCCTCGATCTCAGTGCTCGAGGCCGACGACGCGGTATTCGCTGCCGGTCCAGCGCAGATAGACTCTCGCCTCGCCGCTCGTCACACCTTCCCGGCTCGCTACCAGACGCAGGATCGCGAAGTCGTGAGCCGCGCCGGGAACATCGCCGGGGGATCGCCGCAGCTCGATACCGATGGCTTGACGGCCCTCGGGCGTGGCGGCCCGATCACCGCTACTGCGAGTGCCGGAGGCAGGATCGTCGAGCTGCCAGAAGTAGCGTGTCGCTCCCGGCTCCCACACGCCGGCGTCCAAGCCCAGGTCGTCGAAGGTCAGCTCCAGCGCCCCCGGGTCGGAGTCGCGGTTCAGCGTCGCCTCGACGCTCTCGATCGGCGTCACCTGCGCATACCAGTACGATACGACTTTGTCGCGCCGCCGGATCAGAGCGTCGGTCAGTGCTCGCGCCGCCTCCGCCGGAAGGCGGCCGGCTGTAACGGCGGCGGCGATCTGCTCGTCGCTGAACGAGCCGACGAGCTTGGCGCCCCAGTACCCGTCACGCGGGGTCCGGTTGTCGAACGCTTCGTTCGGCCAGGTCGGCTTCCAGCTGCCGGGATCGAAGGTCTCGACCGGCATCCAGCCGATCGTCGGGTGAAGCTCCTCGTGACTCCGGTCTTCCCATCCCAACTCCAGGAAGCCGAAGGTGAGCACGCGGCCGAGCGTCGCCCAGATGTCGAAGTTGTACTCCGTGCCCTCCCGCGGCCGGCGCGAGCGGATCGTTCCGCTGCCCAGGGTCCCTGTGAAGTGGATCAAGTAGTGACGTACGTATCCGGGCGGATCGATGAACACGTCCATGGTGTTGGTGAACCGCATGTCTACGTGGTTCAGCCACGACGAGAGGACGTACAGACCCCGCAGCTCGCGCCGGTGCTCGTGACGGTACCAGTCGTTCGCGTCGTCGGCGCGGACGCCCGAGAACAGAAACGGCCCCAGTCGCTTGCCCGGTACGTACTTGCCGGCCAGGGCGAGGTAACGGCCGTCGGGAAGCGTATCGGTGCCCTCGAGGAGCAGGGCGATGTCGTCGTCGCTCATCGGCCGCTCGTCGTGGTCGGTCTCCATCACCGCCTCCGGGTCCAGCGCCAGTCGCGCGGCATCGAAGACGACGATACGGTCCTCGGGCGTGTGGTAACCGGCCGCCCAGTACAGCCGCGACGATATCACGCTCGCCGCGCTGCCGAGCTGCAGGTATCCCCTAGGATCGAACTTGAACGAGAACGTGTCGCCCCGAGCGTCGCGCACCGTGAAGGCCGGCGCGATCCCGGCCGTCTTGCCCGCGATCACCGTGAGCGTGTTGTCGATGTCGGGGCCTCTGGTAATCGGGCCGCGGGCGACCGCCGCCGGCGACATGCGCCGGCGCCCGTTGCGATGCTCGAACCAGGTGGAGTTCACCACGTCGTCGAAGCGTGTGACGTTCTGCGCTTCGTGCTCGGCGCCCAGCAACCTGCGGATGCTGAGGGCGCGGCCGATCTCGCCGCTCACCGAGGCATCGAGCAGTCGCTCGATTTCGCCCGGACTCCTGGCCGCCGGCTGCTGGCTGGGCAGCGTGTCGGCGTACGGGATGGGCTCGACTCGGTTGGGAACGGCGGCTCGCGACCCGCAAGCAGTCGCTGCGGCGACCACGCAGAGCAGGGACAGCGCCGCCAGCGGTAGCCGCCGGAGACCGGCGCCCAGAGCCTCGACCCGCCCGATCATCGCCATCAGAACGCCCACCCGAAGTTGGCGTTGAAGCGTGCCCCGTCGCGGCCGAATCCCAGATAGACGAGCCAGCGGACCTGGCCCGACCAGACGACGCGCAACCCGAAGCCGCCGCTCCAGCGGAGCTTGCGAAGCCGCATCTCCCGCAGCTGCCAGTCGACGGTCCCCGTGTCCAGGAACAGGAAGCTCTCGACGCGCCCCCGCTCGTGCAGCTCGCGCCAGACCTCGTAGCGCCATTCGGTCATCAGCGCCAGCATGTCACGATCGCGGAACCGGCCTTCCACGTAGGCGCGCGAGCCCCGCTCATCTCCCAGTAGCGCCAGGTGCGTGAACGGCACACCCTGACCCCAACCGCGGTTGACCTCTATCAGGCCTCTGATCGCGAATTGCTGGCGGATATTCACCGGGACGTAGCCGAACATATCGCCGCTGACGCGCAGGAAGTCCGAGTCGGTGCCGTCCGTGCCGAGAAACAGTCTCGAGCTGACCTGCAGCAGGAAGCCACGCGCCTGGAAGCCGGCTCTGCTGAAAGTGCGATCGTACGTGCCGCTGAGGTCGAAGACGAGGTACTTCGTGCGCTCGCTGACGCCGTATGGTCGCTCTTCCTCGGGAAGGTCCTGTACGTCATCTCTGCTACCGTCGGAGCCGCGGCCCACCAGGTTGTCCTGGTAGCCTACGCCGCCGACCAGGGTCAGCGATGGCAAACGCAATGTCCCGATCGCTGAGGCGATCTGGCGGTCCCAGCGGTAGTCGACCCGGTCATCGTCCTCCGTGTCGGGGCCGACACCCCAGAAGTGTGGCTCGGCATCCCGCTGGAACAGGTAGCTGCCCTCCAGTCGGTGGGTCGGACGGCTGAAGTCGAGGCCGACGATGTAGCGCTGCGACCCGCGTATCGAGTAGGCGCTTTCGACGAAGAAGGGGCTCCAACGGTCGAAGCGCAGGCCGGCGGCGAGGCTGCTGCGCTGGCCGATCGATCCGAAGTAGGGCCTGAAGCCCTCGTCCGCGATCCATTGGGACGGCGAGTACTCGCTCGGTTCCAGCCTGTCGACGACGAACGCGACCAGCTTGGCGTTACCTAGTGCCAGCAGGCGTAGCGGAAAAGCGACGACCCGGACCGGGAAGGCAACGACATCGACCGCGTCGTACGGCGGCTTGCCGGACGGCTGCTCGAGCGAGCTGCGGATCACAGCGGCGCTGTCCGGGGAAACGGGTCCGTCGCCCGCTCCATCCTGCGCTTGCAGCGGCGCTGCTTGGAGGAGCGCGCCGAAGGCCAGTGGCAAGATGACCGCCGGGCTGCGCCTCACCGCGCGCCGCCCGTTCAATCTTCCTGGTCTGCCGGCGTACGCTCGAGCGCCGCGCGGTCCTCTGCGCCGTTGAATGGTGTCGCTCCCGTATTCATCAGGTCAGTGACATCGCACGATACGACACCACGGAACGCACCCCCCACCGCTTCGAGTTCCCGGGAGCGAATCTCCGGCGTCGTCGCTCAGTAGCTCGGGCGGATAGGGTATCCCGCGGTCGCCTGTGGTCAAGAGGACGCGGCGCGCCCGCTCGACCGGCCTCTCGGTGCGGCGCCTGCAGCGGCGCGACCCGTGTTGCCAAGCCCGCAGCCCACGACTATGAATTAGGCCGCTGATCCCGACATGACCGAATCTCTCGAGGATGAGCCTGATGCGACTCGTTTCCTCGCCCTCCTCCTGTGTGCCGGCGCTCGACGGCGCTGCGGCCTGCACGACGACGGAGGTCGATTAGGAGTACCGGCCGGAAGCGAGCTTCAGTGCGCAGCTCGTGAGATCGAGTGGCGACCGCCGTATCGCAGGGAGGTCTACATGGAACAGGTCAGTCTCGCTTCGTTGTGGTTGCCGATCCTGCTGTCCGCAGTGATCGTGTTCGTCGCGGCCTTCATCGCCTGGACGGTGCTCCCGCACCATCGCTCCGACTGGGTCCAGGCCCCCAACGAGGATGCGCTGCTGCAGGCACTTCGCGAGCTCGGTCTGGAGCGTGGACAGTACCTGTTCCCGCAACAGACGACGCCCGAGGGCGCGAAGGTGGAAGGCGCGAAGGAGAAGCTGGAGCGAGGTCCGCGAGGATCGCTGATCATCTGGGACATGCCCAACATGGGGAAGAACCTGGCTTTCTACTTTCTGTTCTGTCTGGGCGTCTCGTTCATGGTGGCCTACGTCGGCTACGCCGCCCGGATCCCGGCGGGCGAAGACTATCTGCACGTCTTCAGGGTGCTGGGAACGGTGGCGTTTCTAGCCTACAGCGCCGCCGAGATTCCACACGCCATCTGGTTCGGTCGCACCTGGAGCAGCGTCTGGAAGAGCGTGATCGACGGGCTCGTCTTCGGGTTGCTGACCGGTGGTGTGTTCGGTTGGCTGTGGCCTGCGTAGAGGGACCCCGCTGGCGCGGTCGGGATCCGATCACTAGGATAAACTCTCCGACCTACAAGCCCTTTCGTGACCGTCGCGCTGCGAGGCGCCAACTGGAGGGACAGTAATGAGCCGCACGCGCACTCTCATCCGCACATTCTTTGGCCTGGCGATCGTCGCGCCGCTGGTGACGGCGGCGGGCGCTCGTGCTCAGGGGTACGACGAGAGCCTATTCAGCGCACTCGAGTGGCGCTCCATCGGTCCTCACCGGGGCGGCCGGGTGGTCGCGGTGGCCGGCGTGCCCAGCCAACCCTACGTCTACTACATGGGCGCCACGGGCGGCGGCGTCTGGAAGACGGTGGACGGTGGGATGACCTGGTTGCCCGTCGCCGACGACTATCTCCGCTCCGGCTCGATCGGCGGGATCGCCGTCGCGCCCTCCGACCCGAACGTGGTGTACGTGGGGACCGGCGAAACCTGCATCCGCGGCAACACGTCGCCGGGTGACGGGATGTACAAGTCGACCGACGCGGGTAGGACGTGGGCGCACAGCGGTCTGCGTGACGCCGGCCAGATCGGTGAGGTCCGGGTCCACCCGACGGATCCCGACATCGTCTACGCCGCGGTGCTCGGGCATGCCTTCGGCGCCAACGAGAACCGCGGCGTCTACCGGTCGACGAACGGCGGCGCCACCTGGGAGCGAGTCCTGTACCGGGACGAGAACACCGGCGCGATCGATATCGTCCTCGACCCCAACAACCCGCGGATCATCTACGCGGCGCTCTGGCAGGCGCGACGAATGGCCTGGGGTATGGAGAGCGGCGGACCCGGCAGCGGGCTGTTCAAGTCGACCGATGGC
>JASFTY010000039.1:0-13475 GCA_050050535.1 Gemmatimonadales bacterium
TTCGCCAGCGCCTCGATGTCGGCCCCGGTCACCGTGGTATCGTCCTCGTGCCTGAGCAGGTTCTCGAGCAGGATACGCAACGCGTAAGGTAGACGCCCCACCGGTAAGCCGGCCTTCTCCAGCGCCTCGAGTCGCGCGATACGATGCCGCTCTCCCCCGACCTGCAGCTCGCCGTGGCTTCCGTATGTATCGGCCATGATCGCTCCATCCGCCTGGATTGTCCTGGGTGCCACACTGCTAACGGTCGTGCCCAGTCGGAAGTTCGTCAATGGGTGCTCTGAAGCGTGTCTCGTTTGGCAGGCGCTACCGGCAAGCTTGTGGGCGGTAAGCAGTTGGCAGTGGGCGGTAACAGAGGGTTGAAACCCCGTCGCACCGCCCACCGCCTACTGCCTACTACTCCCAGCGCTGCCCCCTCTGCCTGCGCAGCTCCGCGGCCGTCTCCTCGATCTCCCGCAGGTCCCTGACCATCTCGCTGTATCCGTACCAGAGTGCGTAGTCCGGGTTGGCGTGAAAAGTGCCCTGGAAGGCACGCATACGATGCTCGAGGTGCATGACGAAGAGCTTCTGCTCGATCACGGTCGGCGCATCGTGGAAGGTGAGCAGGTCTGGGTATGGGAAGGAGTAGTAGTCGGGCTGCTCGAGTATCCCGTCCTCGTAAAGCGCGACGACAGTCCTGATCGCCTCGGCCAGCAGGTGATCGGTCTCCCTGATCATCGCGTCGCCCTTCTCCAGCTCGGCGCGTGCGAAGTTCTCCGAGTGACAGCCGCTGCAGACCGCGATCATCTTTTCGCGTTCCGCCTCCCAGTCCTCCTGGGTCAGTCGAGCCACGTCGGCGGCCCGCACCACCTCGAGCCGGCCCGTCGGGTTGCCCTCGGGGTCGAGCACACCGAGCGCTTGCAGGATAGTCGCGCGATCCGCGGCCCAATCCTCGTCATCGGGCATGGGCAACCGCACGGCTAGGAAACCCCAGGCGGTGCGGACCTCGTGATCGCCACCCTGCATGTGACAGGTCTGGCACGTCGGTGCCGCGACGTTCTCGGGTAGCGTGCCGTTCTGCTTCAGCAGGAAGCGCACGCCGTGCTTGGAGGACGAATACATCTCCCACTGGGGATGATCGAACCCCATGTGGCAGGTCTGGCAGGCCTGAGGCTGGCTCGCCTCCACCACCGAGAACAGGTGCCGCGTGTGGCAGGCATCGCACGAGGCGACGCCGAAGCCGGCGCCGTCCTGCTTGAGCGCCGCGATCTCCTCCTCCGTCTTCAGCCCGATCTTGTGGCAACCGCCGCAACCCTTCATCCCCTCGGTGAGCGCCATGGGCATCCAGTGGGTCGTCGGCATCGCGTTCATCGCCGCCCAGGCCAGCGCATGCTTGCCGCTCTTGTACTGCTCCACCCGCTCTCGGTGGCACATCCCGCACGTCTCTGGCGTCGGGATCCCGACCTCCGCCACATCTTCAGCGCTCGTGTGATCGCCGCCATGGCAGACAGCGCACTGCACGCCGCTGCCGCTGTGTTTGCTGGCTCCCCAGTCGACCACGACACCAGGAGTGACATCGCTATGACACTCGACGCATGACGCCGCGCCCGAACTCCCTGCCCCTGGGTCGCCGGACGTCCCAAACGGCATCCACGGCAGGACGGCCAGCAGCACGATCGTCGGAATGAGGGTGAGCCTGAGCATCGCGCTACCTCCTTCGACTGGAGAAAACAACTGTCGGTCAGCAATCGGCTTGGGCGTGAAGTCAGGACTACATTATGTTGGTCCTCATCCGGCCGGGCAAGCAACCTTCATTCACGCGAAACAGTCGCGACGCACGAGCGGAGACTCTCGCGTCGCGGCGCTAGGCAAGCCATCTTGTAGGAAAGCTCAACTGCCAGGCGATCGCCGCACGAATGTGCGCCGCCGCCAAAGCGTCAAAGGAGGTTCTCATGGCAGACCGAGTCAAGAAGGTCAACTACGTCTACGTCACCGTTCCGAACCGCGCCGGCCAGGGTGCGAAGGTGCTCGGCGAGCTGCGGGAGGCAGGCGTAAACCTGCTCGCCTATTCCGGGTTCCCGACAAAGGGCGGCAAGGCCCAGCTCGACATGATCCCGGAGAGCATGCCGGAGCTGAGGCGGATCGCGAAGAAGAAGGGCTGGCGGCTGAGCAAGCCGAAGAAGGGTTTCCTCGTCCAGGGGTCCGACGCCGTAGGCGCGGTGCATCGTCACATCGACAGGCTGGCCGCGAGCAAGATCAACATCACCGCGGCTGACGCCGTGGCAGCGGGCAAGAATCGCTACGGCATGATCCTGTGGGTGAAGCCGAAGGACTATACTCGGGCTGCGAGGGTACTGCGGGCGAAATGAGGCCGGTGATCGGTGATCAGTAGTCGGTGATCAGTAGGCCCGGTGGATGGTCATTATCGGAGGAGCACGGTCAAGGCGACACCATGACCGGTGCTGATTACTGAATACTGATCACTGCTGGCCGGTCAGCGGCGCCGTGGCTCACGCCCCCGAGGCTGGTCCCTCGCCCCGTCAGAGGTCGAACTTCTGTCCACGCTCGGGGATTTGCACATCGGCGGCACCTGCGTCCTCGAGTCCCGCGGCGAGCGCCGTGAGGCCGTCCCGCTCGCCGTGGACGAGGAAGATGTGCTTCACGCTACCCTTCTCTTGTACGCGCGCCGCCCAGCGGAGCAGGCCGGCGCGATCGGCGTGGGCGCTGTACCCTTCGGCCTTTCGGACACTCGCCGCTAACTCGTAGTGCTCGCCGTAGATGCGGACGCGGCGGCCGCCGTTCATGATCTTGCGACCCAGCGTGTGCTCGGCCTGAAAGCTCACGAACAGGACGATCGACTCCGGCCGGGTCGCGTGATGCTTCAAGTGATGCAGGATTCGCCCGCCCTCACACATGCCCGATGCCGATATGATCACGGCCGGCTTCTTCCGTGTGTTCAACGCCCGTGAGCCGTCGGTGCTCCTCACGTACTTCAGCCCGTCGAAGCACAGCGGGTCCCGGTCCTCATCGGTGGCCATCGTCTCGAGATATTCTTCGTCGTAGCACTCGGGGTGGACACGGAAGACCTCGGTCGCGTTCACGGCTAGCGGGCTGTCGACGAAGGCCTCGACGGGCGGCAGCTCTCCCGCCTCGAACAGTTGGTTAAGGCGGTAGACGATCTCCTGGGTGCGACCGACGGCGAAGGCCGGGATGAGCAGCACCCCACCAGAGTCGAGCACCTCGGCGACGGTCTGCCGCAGGAGCTCTTTCGCATTGCCGCTCTCCTCGTGTAGGCGGTCTCCGTATGTACTCTCCATGATCACATGATCGGCACCCTCGAACACGCGCGGATCGCGCAAGATGGGAAGGCCCCTGCGCCCGACGTCA
Organism: Gemmatimonadales bacterium; assembly: GCA_050050535.1. Lineage (GTDB taxonomy): Bacteria > Gemmatimonadota > Gemmatimonadetes > Palauibacterales > KS3-K002. Next base: position 3,364 of record JASFTY010000039.1, read on the forward strand.
CCGCTGAACACCAAGCGCGACTTCCTGCCCTTCTCGTTCGCCTCGACCATCACGACCGCCGAACCGAGGATGTGCCCCGCATCCCGGAACCGGACCGTCACGCCCGGGAGCGGCTCGAACGGCCGGTCGTAGTCGACGCTGTGGAACGACCTCAGCGTCTCGATGGCGTCCTCTTTGGTGTACAGCGGCTCGAACGGCTTCTTGCCCTGCTTCCGGCGCCGCTTGTTCACGTACTTCACGTCGTTCTCCTGCAGGTGTGCCGAGTCGAGCAGCATGTAGGCGCAGAGGTCGCGGGTCGCCGAGGTGGAGTAGACGGGGCCGCCGAACCCGGCCCGTACCAGCGACGGCAGGTTGCCGCTGTGGTCGATATGCGCATGGGAGAGGACGACGGCGTCGATCTGCGAGGCGTCGAACGGCAGGCCGCGGTTGCGCTCGAACGCCTCCTTGCGCCGCCCCTGGTATAACCCACAGTCGAGCAAAACCTTACGGCCGTTTACCTCCAGCAGATGCATCGACCCGGTGACGGTCCCCGCAGCCCCCCAGAACTCGACTTTCATATATCTCCCCTGCGTATGCTGAACCCCTGGAACACGGACCCCCGAATTGCGTATACTATATTGGAAACGTAGCCTGCGTTACCCCGCCCTCGCTCCCCTCCCCCAAAGCCGGCTCCCCGGAATCTATGCTATGCTAAAACGGGCTAAGTCTAAGAGTGGGTTCACGATATTCGAGCTGCTGGTCTGTATTGTCATCCTGGGGATCCTGGCGGCGATCAGCCTCAAGGTCGCCGACGGGCGGAAGCGGGCCTATGTGGCCGTCATCGCGTCCGACCTGCGCAACATCGCCACCGCCCAGGAGGCCTATTTCCACGACAGTATGAGCGAGCCGGGCGGACCGCGCTACGCGCCAAACGTGGCCCAGCTCGATTTCAACCCCAGCGAGGACGTCTTGGTGCAGATGGTCGGAGTCTCGAAGGGTTGGAGCGCCCGCACCATCCACAAGAAGCGGAACGATTTCCGCTGCGCGATGTACGTCGGCGACGTGAAGGCGTTGATCCAGATCTACGAGCCGGCCATCGAAGAGGGCGCGATGTACTGCGAGCCGAAGCTGGCCGGATCGAAGGGCAAGGGCAAAGACAAGTAAGCGCGACCGAGGTCTCTCGACGAGGTAGTGACTATGGCGTTGAATATCTCACGGGCAACGATCGACAAGGGGATAGCGCTGACCGGCGTACTGCTCGTCATCAGTCAGCTGTTGCTGCTCGCCTATTCCCCGATCCACGTCGCGGTAGTGGTCCTCGGCGTTCTGATGATCTACGTGGGGATCTGGCGGCTATCCAGCCATCTGCTCCCCAACCGGCGCATCTTCATGCCGCTCAGATGCGAGGTCGACGAATTCATCCGGCTGGTCCGCCGGCTCAACGCCCAGCGGTCACACCGTGACGTGTCGGCGGCGTTCGAGACGGCTGCCGAGCTGCGCGAGACGGTGGAGCGGGTGATCGCCGCCGCCGGTGTCCCACAGGAAGCGGGGAACGGCGAGGACGCCGAGGTTCGGCGCCAGACGGTGGAGCCAACTTGATTCAGTCACCCGACCCACACGCGCGGCGGAACGCGGCAATCCTGGTCCTCGGTTTCACCTTCCTCGGCACGGTCTCCTACTTCGCCTTGGACCGGTTCATCACCGATCTCAGAGAGCTGGCGCAGGTAGATCCGGAGCTGGCGGTCGAGCACGCCAGTCTGGCCATCAAGGTCCTGGCCCTGACGCTCGGCGGGACCCTGGCCGGGCTCGCCGCCTGGCTCGTCCACTTCTCGCTCGGCATCGCCCGGACCGGCCGCTTCCCGCCACCGGGGACCGATCTCATCCGCGAGACGAGAATCCTGGCAGGCGCGCAGGCGCGGGCACGGGCCCGTCTCGGCTTCGTGCTGGCGGTCGTGATCGCCGCAGCGGCCGTCGCTCTACCGACCTACCTCTGGCACATCACCGGGCTACTGGCCCGCCCCTGACTGGAAATCTCGTCTGCGGATCCGCATTCCGGGCACCGCCGGCCGGTCGGCCTTTAGGCCCCGGTCATGAACGTGTGCGCGTACTTGAGCAGTATGCGGCGGTCCGATTGCCCGGCGGCGACGAGGTCCTGGGAGAGCCGGCCGAAGTCCCGGATCTCATCGTAGACCAGGTACAGATCGCGGCCTTCCGAGAACCGATAACGGAGACGCAGATTGGTCCCGAACCGGTTCGCCGCCATGTTGTACTGCAGGAACGCATCGAGGAAGAGCCGCGTGTTCAGAGACGCCTCCAGGCGCAGGCGAGCCAGGTCGGCGTCGAACCTCTGGCCCCGCTCGGGAAACCACAGCCGATTCAGTGTGTACTCCGGCCTCACCGTCAGGTGGGGCGAGACGACCCAAGCCGGAGCCAGCGTGAACCGGCCGCGCCAGCCGTCCATGTACCTACCAACGTGCAGGACGGCTTCCCCGTTCACGCTGGCGCCCGGGCGGTGCCGGTAGAAGAGAAACAGGTTGGGGCCAAAGTAACTTCCAGCCGGGACGACGACGTCATCGGAGAACTCGAGCGCGGACGCGACATCCTCGTACTCGAGGTTCAGCGCCACGTTGAAAAAGCTCCCGCCCCGTAAGTCGATCGACCAGCGGAACCTCTGAAGTGCCGACTCGACGGCCTGGTCGCTAGTTCGCAGATAGAGCCTCGAGGTCAGCCATGCTTTGTGCCGGCTCACCGCTCCGCTGCCGGGCTGCCAGGCATACGTGAAGTTCGTCTTGAGGACCGTATAGTCATCACGTTCCAGGAAGCCAAGTCGCGGATCGTAGCCCGGCCCGGAACGGGCGGCCTCCACCTCGTACCCCAGCCCGTCGAGCGAGCGACGTTGCCAGTACAGCCGCGCCAGCGAACGGTCCATTGCACCGGCCGCCCCACCGTCATGGTTGTGCGTCTGGGCCCACTGTAGCGTCAGGAAGTCGTCACCGAACAGGTTCACCACGGCGTCCAGGCCATAGCTCAGGTCCGCCATCCCCTCTGTGGTCACACGGCTCGTGACCAGCATGCCGACCGCCGACGCGGCGTTCAGCACGTTTCGCCGCAGCCTCAGCACACCATCGTTCTCTCCCGCCAGCCCCCACCCGGATCTCACCTGCATGTTCATGACCCCGATGTCCCACGACCCGATCCGCCCCGTCATCCTCGCACCCGCCAGGATCGTCAACGGCTTGCCCTCCCCGGTCAGCCCGATGCGACGGCTGTGGAACAGACGTCCCTCATCGCCGGTGTTGAACTGGAAGGTCGAGGACCGCTCCTGGAAGAAACGACGCTTCTCGGGGAAGAAGAGGTTGAAGCGTGTCAGGTTGACCTGCTGATCGTCCGCCTCGACCTGTGCGAAATCCGTGTTGACCGTCAGATCCAGCGTCAGGTTATTGGTCAAACCGTACTTCACGTCGAGCCCCAGCTGGCGTGTCATGTCCGTGCCCGGCGGCGCCACCGGCTCCGACAGGTCACGCGTTCGGTCGACGCCGCCCAGGACGTACGGGGTGACGTAGAAGGGCGCCCGCTTCGCGATCCCGGTCAGGACGATGTCCTGAGCCCGCGACGGCTTGACGTCGGCGAGCGCCCAGTTGGGTGCGATTGCGGGATACGTGTACTTCTCATCCTTGCGGCTGACATATCGACCGACGATCAACCCCATGACCACGTGCCCATCGCGTGTCTCGAACGCCAGGCTCGAGAACGGGATGCGCACCTCGGCAAACCAGCCTTCTTCAGTGATCCTCGCGGCGACATCCCAATAGGCGTTCCACTCCCAGTTGACCGGTCGGGCGCCACCCGACGGGTCGGCGTCATTGCTGATCTCCCGGTCGAGCATGACGCCGAACGGCGTGGTCGTGAACTGCAGCGCCGTTTCGTCATCGTTGAACGAGTCGATGACGATATCGAAAGTGTCATCGCCGTTCCAACGATCGCGGTACAGCGTGTTCGCTCTGATACCTGCAGGGTCGGAATCGTAGAATCGCGCCGCGAAATACAGGTGGTCATTGTCGTAGGCGACCCGGATCTCGGTGCGCTCAGCGATCGGACCGCGGTAGGTCGGCCAATGCATCGTCAGCGGCAGCGGATCGATCGCCTCCCATGCCTCCTCCTCGCTGAAGCCGTCCAGCTCCACCGGGCTGGCGAGCCGCGAGAGCTCGACCGCCTCCTGTGCCGGCGCCCGAGCCGCGGTTAGGAGCAGTACGCCCGCGCCGGCCAATCGCAGTGCAGTGCCAACGAAAGTCTTCATGATAGTTCACGCTCCGCGAAACACGGAGGAGGCAGCTGGATCCGCGTTCAAGCGAAAGCTAGAGAGCGTGATGCCTGGGTGGGTTGCGCTACAGAAAGGATTGCGTCAGGAACTCTTCAGGATGCGTCAGGAAACGGTGAGCACCGATGCGTTCTATCCCTCCAGCCGGTAGCCGACCTTCCGCACAGTCACGATATGACGGGGCTTCGCCGGGTCGCGCTCCAGCTTCCGCCGCAGCTCGGAGATATGCGTGTCAACCGTCCGGCTCACCACCATCGTGGGATAGCCCCATACCTGATCGAGCAGATCGCGGCGCGAGACGGCCACGCCGCGGCGCCTCAGCAGCACGACCAGCAGCTCGTACTCCTTCGGGGTGAGCGCCACTTCCGCTCCGTCGCGTATCACCCTGCGCGCAGCCGTGTCGACTTCCAGCTCCCCCAAGCGGACCACGGAATCCGCTCCGCCGCCAGCCACGCTCGCGCCGCTCCGGTCCAGCAACCGTTCCACGCGGGCGAGCAGTTCGAGCAAGCCGAATGGCTTGGTCACGTACTGATCGGCTCCGAACCGGAAGCCCTGCACCTTGTCCGCCTCTTCGCCGCGGGCGGTGAGGATGAGCACCGGCATCTCGTGACCCTCTTCGCGCAGCCGGCGCAAGACCTCATAGCCGTCCATCTCAGGTAGCATCAGATCGAGGATAACGAGGTCCGGCCGCCCGTTGCGGGCGGCCTGCAGCCCGGCCCGCCCGTCTGCCGCTACCTCGACGGCATAGCCCTCGATCTCCAGATTATTGCGGAGGCCGTACGCCAGGTCGGCATTGTCCTCGACGATCAGGATCTTCCTCTTCATCTCTACAAGTCCATCGTCCTCATTCATGCGTCACCGGCCGTGCCGCGATCGGTAGCTCGACCACGAAGCGCGCGCCGCCGCCCGGCGCGTCTTCGACCCAGGCGCGGCCGTTGTGCTGACCCGCCAGCTCGCGGACTACCGACAGGCCGATCCCTGTGCCCGCCGTGGCGTTCTCTCGCTCGCGATCCAGCCGCGAGAAGGGCTTCCAAACATCGTCGCGGCTCTCCCTCGGGACACCTGGACCCTCGTCATCCACCCAAAGCCGTACGTTCCCATCTCGGGCCTCGAGTCCCAACACGACGGTCTGTCCCTCGGGGCCGTACCTGACCGCGTTGTCCAAGAAATTGAGCACGATCTGCCTGAACGCCGCTCGGTCGACGTCCGCCTCGACGTCGTCCGCGACCTCCAATTCGACCGCTGCACCCTTCGCTGCCGCCAGAGGTCGGAAAGCGTCGAGCACCTCATCGAGATGCGGCCGCAGCTGCGTGCGCTCGACATTCAGGCGCGTACCGTTCCGCTCGGCTCGCGAGAACAGCAGAATGTTCGCCACGAGGTGCGAGAGCCGCCGCGCCTCCTGGTCGATGATCTCCAGCCCGCGCCGCCGCTCCTCGTCCGAGCGAACGCGGCCCAGCAGCAGGGTCTCGGTGAACATTCTGATCTGCGCAAGCGGGGTACGCAGCTCGTGCGAGACATTCGAGACGAAGTCCGCACGCAGGCGCGCGAGCTCGACCTCGCGTCGCAGCAGGTAGATCGCCGCAGCCACCAATCCTCCAGCGAGCAAGAAGAGACCGGCGACGAACGTGAATCGCGAGCGAGGCAACCCACCGATAATCAGCGCCTCGGCGCTCTCCAGGCGCAGGGCCACCTCCACCAGAAGGCGAGCATGCTGTTCGTCGAGCCTATCGGTGGCATGCAGACCGGACGTGTATTGAGGTTCGGAAGCGAAGAGCGTGTCGCCAGCCGGCACCCATACTCTGACCGAGAGCACCTCGCTGTTGGCCGCACCGTCGGTGAGGGAGGGCGGTATCAGCGGGTATTCGAACGCGTAGCTGAATACGCCGGGCAGTTGCGATATGTCGGTGGCAAACCCCCGAACCGTCACCGGCTCGCCCGCGATATCGAAGTCGACATTGTAGACCAGGAAACGGCTGCGGCCGTCGAGGACGCCGGCGACTGCGGCGTGGGTCCATGCCGAATCGTAGACCGTTCGCGCCAGGACCGTCAGCGTGTCCCGGGCCCAAACACGCTCGCTTTCAGACGGCGGTCGATGGCCTCGTACCGCGATGTCGGAGCTCTCGAGATCGATGCGGAAGTCGTAGAGCATGAAGGCCGGTGGACCGTTCGATCGTACCTCCACAGCCTGCTGTGGGTCAACTGTTTCCGCCCCGCCGTCGGCCGCCATCACATAGAGCAGCCCCGGTGTGATTATCTTGTGGTCTAGCTTGCTCTGGGCACGATCAACGAACTGATAGGCCGCGAAAGCCGCATGATCCTCGAGGGCGCTGCGCGCCGCGGCATGGTGCGACCGGGCGGCGCTATGTGCCTCGTAGGCCAGCACCGCAGCCAGTACCAGGGTAAGCAGGAGCAGGGCGACGACGAATCGTGCCCGCGCGCCCTGGCCGAACGATCGACGGTAGGAGGTCATCGGTCTCGCATCGTAATGTGGAGCGTGAAATCGGGTCAAGCGACCCGCCAGCTTCGCCCCACCTCAAGTTATCGGCGCCGGGCAGGGGGCGTGTCAGGGCGGGGCAAGGGTAATGTCAGGACTTTGTCAGAGAGCCGGGCCGCCTTGATGCGCGCTGCCCGGACGCCCAACTTCAGCCGATGCTCACCCCGAAACCTATGCCAGACCGTGAACGGACACGGACCGAAGCGCGGCCGCGTGGCCTCTGAACCATGATCTGGATCCTGGCCGTAGCCCTATTGCAGGCGCCGGCGGCGGCCCAGAGCCCGAGCCGGCCGCAGCCGGATCCCAGCACCACGATCGGGCTCGCCCTGAGCGGCGGCAGCGCCAAGGGCTTCGCCCATATCGGCGTTTTGAGGGTGCTCGAGCGGGCCGGGCTGCCGATCGATGCGATCGCCGGCACGAGCATGGGTGGGCTGGTCGGTGGCCTCTACGCCATCGGCTACACACCCGACATGCTGGAAGAGCTTACGGTCGAGCAGGATTGGGAGGCGCTGTTCACCGACAGCTACGACCGACGCAGCCGTACGATCGAGAGCAAGCTCGCCGGGGAGCACCTGTTCGAACTGCCGATTCGCGGGCGGCGCCCTGAACTTCCCGCCGGTCTCGTTGCCGGACAGCGTATCTCGCAGCTGTTCACCGGGCTCACCTGGACGGCCCACGCGGTGCGCGACTTCCGCGCCTTCCCGATCCCCTTCGTGGCGCTGGCCACTGACCTGGAGACCGGCGACGCCGTCCCCCTCGTTACCGGTTTCTTGCCGCAGGCCATGCGGGCGAGCATCTCGATCCCCACCGTGTTCGCACCCGTCTGGATCGGGGATCGGCTACTGGTCGACGGTGGTCTGTCGCGGAATCTGCCGGCACAAGACGTCGCCGACCTCGGCGCCGACATCATCATCTGTGTCGACGTGTCCGACCCACTCGCCTCCGCGGACAGCATCCGCACGCTGCTCGACGTACTGGACCAGTCGATATCGTTTCGTGCTGCCGCTTCCACCGAAGAGCAGCGTCAGCTGTGCGACGTGATCATCGAGCCGGACATCGAAGGCCTGTCGGCCATCGCCTTCGACCGGGCCGCGGAATGGATCGCACGCGGCGAAGCGGCGGCTCGCGAAGCTCTGCCGCAGGTCCTCGCCCTGGCCGGCGAAGCGCGTGCCCGCGGCTCCCGGCACGTGCCTCTGGCGCCCATCGACTCAACCTACGTAGACGAGCTGGTGTTGGAGGGCCTGCATCAGGCGCCGAGCCACTCGGTCGAAAGGACACTCAACCTCGAGGTACCGGGCTGGGTGACGAGGCAGGAAGTGGACGAGGCGATCGGAAGAGCGTACAGCAGTGGGCTCTTCGCCAGCGTAACGTACCGGCTCGACCCCGTGGAGCGTGCAGACACGACGGTCCAGACGCTCGCCGTACGGTTCGCGGAAGAGAAACGTGACCGGCTCGGGTTCAGCTTCCGCTACGAGACGCGCTACAAGGCCTCGATCCTGATGTCGACGACTCTGCGCAACCTACTGCAGTACGGTTCCGTCACCCGGCTCGACCTGCGATTCGGACAGCAGATCCGAATCGGCGGTCAGTACTTCCGGCGGTCGGGTCCGGCAGATGTTCTGAGCCTGGGCGCCAGAGGCGCTTGGATCGAAGCGCCACTCGACATCTATGAGGAGGGTCGCCGCATCGCCGAAGTACGGGTCGACGTGGTCGAGCTGTCGGGGTTCGTCGGGACGGCGCTGGGCAACACGGCGCTCGCCGGCCTGCGCGTGAAAGGCGAGTTCGCACACAGCAGAGCAGCGATCACCGCCGATGCGTTCGACGAGAAGGACACGTTCTACACCCTGGCAGCCCTGCTGCGGGCCGATACGTACGACCGCGATGTCTTTCCGACCCGCGGGCTCGGGCTACTCCTGAAGACTGAATGGGCTGACCGCTCGATAGGAAGTGGTCGCAGCTTCTCGCACAACGTGTTCGACGCCGATGTCTACATACCAGTCCATCGGTACGTCTCACTGATCGTTCGCGCAACGCTCGGCAGCTCGTCCGGCGGCGACGACTTGCCGACTCACTACCTCTTCTTGCTCGGCGGCTCGAGCCCCTACTTCGCCTTCCCCGACCGACAGTTTCCGTTCTTCGGGCTGAAAACGCAGGAACACAGGGGCAGGCACGTTCAAAGCTTCCAGCTCGGCCTACAACTCCAGTTCGCGGAACCCTTCTTCGCGGTCCTTCGTCTGAACGCCGGCGACACGCTCGACCGCTGGACCTTCGACCCGGACCGCTACTCGACCGGTTACGGCCTCACGCTCGGTCTGCGAACGCCCTTCGGGCCGATAACCGCGACAATCGCCGAGACGACCTTGGCAGAGTGGCCCGACCTCTCCGTCGATCTCGGCTATCACTTCTAGCGTCACACACCGAAGCCAAGCGACCGTCGAAGCGCCCGGCGACCGAGAGTCTAGCCTTCGGTTATAGAGCGGTGTTACCTTTAGATCCCGCCCCCGCGACTCCCTTGCAGATCAGGCGCCCGGGCAGCATCCGCGGCGCGACCGAGCGCGGGCTCGCGTCCCACGTGTCCCGTCCGAGCGGCTCGACAGCCGTGGGCGGAATGCGCACAGCGTCACAGGAGAAGGTAGGGGGGAGACATGACAACGTCTTACGCGCCCACGCGCAACCTGACGGACAAGCTGCTGGCTCTGGCTGGCCTGGCGATCGTCGTGTTAGAGATCTACATCCTGGTCGATTCGCCCCTCCACATCATTCTCCTGGCCTTCGGCGTTCTGCTGATCTACGTGGGGACCTGGCGGCTCGTCGGTCGCCTGCTGCACAGACGCATGAACACGGTTCTGCGCGACGAGATAGACACGTTCATCACGCTGGCGCGCAGCCTCTATAGCTATAGAACGAACAGCGACGCCGCGCGAGTCCATCAAACGAAGGCAGAGCTGCGAGAGTCGCTCGAGCGCATTATCACGGCCGCGTCCAAGTACCAGGACCAGCCCGAGGAGTAGGCCCGGGCGCCGGACTGTAACCCGCTGCACTCCCCTACACGGTCCGACCGACAGCCTCCGCTAGCGGACGCAGCTCATCCATCAGCCGGTCAAACTGCTCGAGTCTGAGCGACTGCGCGCCGTCGGAGACGGCGCGATCGGGATCCGGGTGCACCTCCACAATGATGCCATCGGCACCCGCGGCCACCGCGGCCTTGGCCATAGGGATTACGTGATCGCGAACGCCCGTCCCGTGGCTGGGATCGACGACTACGGGCAGGTGGCTGCGCGCTTTCACTGCGGGCACGGCGCTCAGATCCAGGGTGTTACG
>JASFTY010000040.1:0-13462 GCA_050050535.1 Gemmatimonadales bacterium
CACGCCGTCCTCTAGTCCCTCCGAACAAACGGCGAGCTTATCCGCTCGGCAGCCCATTCTTTGGCGGTCACCGGCCCGATGCCGTACTGACCCATCTGGAGCGTCCCGCTGGAGTGTTCCGCGTCGAGCACGCTCCCATAGCTGGCCAGCGCGCGCGCCCGGTCGCCCGTGACATCGTAGACGTGCCCCATCCAGAGGCGGCCCCAATCGTGCCACAGCAGCTCGTCGGGATCGCCCGCGGTGAGTTGGATCAGCCGCTCGAAGACGTTCAACGCCTCATCGTAGCGCTCTATATCATATAGAGAGAGGCCGAGGTACCAGTGCAAACTCACGTGGTGCGGATTGTCGCGCCGCGCCCTTTCGAACGCGGCGACGGCCTCCTCGCTCCCGTGCCACCCGTTTGCCATGAACAGTGCCATGGCCTCGTCCAGCGGACCCGGCGGCTCGTTGAGCCGAAGACTCACCAGCCTGACCGCTTCCGTCGTATCGCTGCCTTCGAGCAACAGAGAGGGTATCTCGAGCTTACCGGCGCGATGGAAGCGCTCGAAGAGCGCGTAGGCCACCTCATGCAACATGACGACGTACGCATCGCCGGGATGGACATCGAGCCGCACACCGATCTCCTCCCAATCGAACGTCTGCGCCACCCCTTCCGCGTATTCCTCCACCATCCCGTCCAGCACACTGTCCAGATGCTCACCCCGATGGAAGGAGAAGAGGCGCGGCTCGCCGCTCGCGTCGAACACACCGTACGTTTCCAGCTTGGCGCGCACCTCGGCGTCTTCGAACCGTTGGCCCCATGCGGCCTTGAAGAGCGCGTAGTTCGCATCGGGCAAGGCCGACAGATGTTCGGTGAAGTTGTTGCTCCATGTCAGTGCCAGGTCGCCGCCGCCCAGCGCGCTGACGTAGTTGGTCCCCACAGCGAACGCGTGCTCCGGGTGCACCACCCAGGCCACGACTGGTACCTGCATACCGGGCGAGGGAGACCGCCAGGCGTCCGCCCAGATCTCGTCGACGACTCGCGACCAGAGGACGTGGAACAGCATGTCACGTCTGTCGCCCAACTCAAGCTCCAGCCCCCCGACCAGCTGCTCGACCAGCGGGCTCAGCTCGAGCGCGGCGGAGTCGGCGATCGCGGCCAACGTTTCCCGCTTGCTGCCCACGAAGGCCGGGAAGGCGACCGAGCACGTTCCACCGGTCAGGCTGACGATCTTCCCTTCCTCGAGGGCGGCCAGCCGCGCGCCGAGATCATCGATCTCGAGTTCGTCCAGCTCGGCCAGCGATGCGCCGCCCAGACAGCGCACGGCGATGCGGTTGTTGAGCGAATCGCGCACCAGACTCATCCTGGGATAGCGCTCTCTGTCGCGCCCGCTGCTGAAGAAGAGCGCCGCGTCGTACAGGTCGAGCTGTTCGAGCTCGACGGGCTGGCCCTGGCAGCCCACAACGATGGACACGACCAGAGCTCCGACCAGGGTTTTGTAGCGTACCATGACACACCCTCTCGTATTGGGTAGACGACAGCGGTTCTCGCTTGACTCCGCTTATTAGACGCCACAAACGGCGAAGGCGATTTGTCACGGCGCCGGCGCCAGCTAGCCGGGAGCGGCCCGGACCCCGCGCCCGCTCCGCAGCAACACGAGAACCGAGAGCGCCAGCACCGCCAGGAAAACGAACACGACGCCGAGCAGAACCCGGGCGCCGCCGTAGAGTAGCGCCGGCAGCAATGCGGCGAAGTACAGCGCGTCGATCAGGAAGTGCGCCAGCATGGCGCTCTCGAGACCGTACTTCCAGAACATCCAGCCGAGTGCGACCCCAACCCCACCACTGAGCACTACGATGCTGACCAGCTTGAACGCGGAGTGCTGGCCGCTCCCGACCAAATCGTCTATGTGCGCCCAACCGAATAGCAGACCGGTGAGGACGATCGCGATCCAGACCGACGCGCGCCGCGAAAGTCCGCCGCCTCGTCGAACCCGCCCCAACAGCCAGACGACGAGAGACAGCAGGAAGTACCGGTAGAATAGCTCCTCGGAGATCCCCGCATCGACGGACGCGAGAAGCGCCTTCCACCAACCGGGATAAGTCGCCGCCAGCTCGGTGAGCCGGCCTGGGACCCCGGCGACACCGCGGTCGACCGCGATGACCAGCGGGACGGCACCGACGAACAGGAGACTCGCCAGGATAGCGACAACGAACGACAGGCTGACCGTGTGCGGCAGCCTGTGCCACACCGGTATTCCGCGTAGCCAGCCCTCCAGGAACGGAAGCCCGAGCCCGGTCCGGGCGCCCAAGAACTGCGCCGCACGGATCGTCAGAGCCGCCAGCAAGAGCCCGATTGGGATAGACGGGAGCCAGCGCGTCGCCGACACCGTCTCGAGCAGCATGGGGATCGAGCAGAGCTTTCCGGCGATCCACAGCCCGAGAAGGATTAGAAAGACCGACAACGTGAGGGTCGAGTCCTTCGAGTTCTCGGAGGCCGTACCGGTCACACCGCTGTCCTTTCGTGCCCCTTTCAGTTCCCGGGCTCGTAGGCCGGGTTCAACTCCGTAGGAACCGGCGCGCCAACGCCGCGGCGCCACTCGACCATGAGCTGGTGCAACTCCTGCACGATGCCGGGCAGCTCGGTTGCGATGTTGACCTGCTCACCGATGTCGTCGCTCAGGTTGTACAGCTCCAGTTCGCCCGTCTCGAAGAACTCGATCAGCTTGTAGTCGCCCGACCGGATCGCTCCCGCCGGCGTGGTGCGCCACGGGCCCGCCATGCCGCGGTAGGCCTCCAGGTAGGCGGGAAAATGCCAGTAGAGCACCCGCGGCTCCAGCTCGTCCTCCCCTTGCAACAACTTCAGCAAGCTGACGCCGTCCAGCGGCTGCGCCGGCGGCTCGGCTCCCGCGATGTCCAGTATCGTCGGCATGAGATCGGTGCCGATGACCGGCGTCGCCTCCTCGCGACCCGGCGCGATGCTCCCCGCCCAGCGGACGATCAGCGGCACCCGTATGCCCCCCTCGTAGAGCATGCCCTTCGAGCCGCGCAGCGGAGCCATGGACGTAGCGGGTCCGTAGCCGCCGTTGTCGGAATAGAAGAACACGACTGTGCTCTCCGAGATGTTCAGCTCCTCCAGCCTGGCCACGATACGTCCAGCGCTCTCGTCTACGCTCTCCACCATCGCGGCGTAGACCGGGTCGTACCGGCCGCCAGCGCCCGGCCTGTCGCGGTATTTCTCCGCCAGCTCGTCTTTCGCCTGGAGCGGCGTGTGCACCGCGTAGTGAGACAGATAGAGGAAGAAGGGACCGTCGCGATGATCCTCGATGAAGCCGAGCGCCTCATCGGTCAGCCGGTCGGTGAGGTACTCACCTTCGCGGCCGGTATCCGCCAGGTGCGGCAGCTGGTCCCAATCTCTGCGATAGGGATAGAAATGGGTAGCGACGTGACCACGCCGGTCGCCACCGACGTTGACGTCGAAGCCCTGGTCGGTGGGCAGGTGGCCGAGGCCGCCGAGGTGCCACTTGCCGATGTGCGCCGTCGCGTACCCGGCTGCTCTCAGGACCTCCGCCATCGTCACGAAGCTCGTGTCGAGCGCCGTCCTGTTGGGGGCGGGAACGAGCCTGCGCAGGTGCGCGGCGCCGCGTTCCGGGCTGCCAACGGTATAGACGCCGTGGCGCGGCGTGTACTGACCGGTGAGCAACGACGCCCGGCTGGGCGCGCAGTTGGGCGCGTTCGCGTAGGCACCGCTGAAGACGATACCCTCGGCCGCCAATCGGTCTATGTGCGGCGTCTCGTAATACTCGCTTCCCATGACACCGATGTCCTTCCAGCCCAGGTCATCTATGTAGATGAGCACGACGTTCGGCTTGACCGCAGGCCTGCCGCAGGCCGACAGCAGCACGCCGGCCGCCAGCGTCAGGGCCCAGAGAGATCTTGTTCTCGCGCGATGCATGCAACTCCTCGAGCTGGCGTTCCCGCCGGACATGTGGGTGGAACCTGAGATCGCGCCCAACACGCCGCAAGACGGTCCGGCTGCTGGACTGTCACCACAGCCATGAGTTACTGTGAGGCCCGGTGCTCCGTCCCTCACCCTTACTCGAGGGCTCATGATGCAGAGCGGCGCCGACGGAACGACCGGCGGCGACCTGGTCCGCCAGCTGGGCACGTTCGACTCCATCATGATGATGGTGGGGATCGTCATTGGTTCCGGGATCTTCCTGACCACCGGGATCATGGCGCAGAGCATCCCGTCGGCCGGGCTGCTGCTGCTGGCCTGGCTGGTGGGCGGCGTCCTCACCCTTACCGGCGCCCTGACGTTCGCCGAACTGGGCGCGGCGATGCCGCACGCCGGCGGCCAGTACGTCTACCTGCGGGAAGCCTACGGCCACCTTTCCGGCTTCCTCTTCGGCTGGATCCTGTTTCTGGTCTCGATGGGTGGATCGATCGCCGCGCTTGGGGTCGGCTTCGCCGAGTACACGGGTTACTTCTTCCCCGGCCTCTCGACCCAGCGGATCGTCTTCTCGGCAGAGCTAGGCGTCTTCGGCGTGGACCACACGTTTGCGCTTTCGGTGGGACAGTTGGTCGCCGTCGGAGTCATCCTGCTCCTGTCGCTCTTCAACTACGTGGGTGTCGCCCTCGGCAAGATCATCCAGAACGTGATCACGGTGGTGAAGATCGGGGCGATTCTGGCGTTCGTCGTCCTCGGATTCGCCATCGGCCGGACCGCGCCGATTGACTACACACTCAACCCGGCGGGTCTGAGCATCGGCGACCTGGCCGTCGGCTTCGGAGTCGCCATCATTGCCGTCTCCTGGGCGTTCGATGGCTGGCACAACATCACTTACGTCGCCGGCGAGATCGAGGACCCGAAGCGCAACCTGCCCATCTCGCTGGTGGGCGGCACGCTGATCATTACGGCCCTTTACGTGCTCGTGAACTTCGTCTACTTGGCGGCGCTGCCGGTCGGCGAGATGGCGGGAGTCGTGCGAATCGCCGAGCGAACTGCCGCCGCTCTGCACGGCGAGGTGGGCGCCGGCCTCATCTCGGCGGCCGTGATCGTCTCGATCTTCGGGGCACTGAACGGCGCGATCTTCGCCGGCCCGCGCGTTTACTACGCTATGGCACGCGACGGAGTCTTCTTTCGCAAAGTCGGTGAGGTGCACCAGCGCTTCCGGACCCCGGCCTTCGCTATCTTGCTACAAGCCGTCTGGGCCGGCCTTCTCGCGCTGACCGGCAGCTACGAGCAACTATTCACCTACGTCGTGTTTGTCTCCTTCATCTTCTGGATCGCCGCTACCGCCGCGGTGTTCGTGCTCAGACGCCGCCAGCCCGACCTACCGAGACCGTACAAGACGTGGGGTTATCCCGTTGTCCCGCTGGTCTTCATCGTCACGATGGCCGCACTTCTCGTGAACACTCTGTTCGCCCGGCCGGTGGAGTCGCTGGCCGGGCTCGGGATCACCTTGGCAGGAATCCCCGTCTACTACCACTGGCGGCAACATATGCAGCGCGCCGTCCAACATCCGGAGTCGGATGCAGATGCTCAGCAATGAGGGCGACAGGTTGAAGGGTGTGGTCGTCTCGACGCCGCGCGACGCCTACTTCGATGCCAGCACCCATGAAGCGGCGAACATCCCCGAACTCGCCGATCGGGAACGCTCTATCGAGCAGCACGATACTCTCAAAGCCACGATGTCCGACTTCGGCTGCGAGGTCATCGACCTGCCGGAGCTGGCCGGCGATCCGAACTCGGTCTTCACCCGAGACACCGCACTCGCCACACCGCGCGGACACATCAAGTTGCGCATGGGGCTCAAGGCCCGCCGCGGTGAGGAGGCCTGGATGTCGGAAGCGCTGGAGGCGCTGGGAGAACCGTGTATCGGCGAGATCACCGCGCCGGGCACCGTCGAGGGCGGCGACGTGATCCTCATGGGCCGTGTCGCTTTCGTCGGACTCTCGGCCAGGACCAACGTCCAAGGTACCAGACAGCTCGGCGCGCTGTTGAGCGACATGGGCTACGAGATACGGATCGTGCAGCTGGGCGGCGAGTGGATGCATATCGGCGGCCCGCTCAGCGCCATCGCACCCGACCGGGTCCTCTGCTGTCGCGGCGTCTTCCCCGAAGGTTTCTTCACGGGCTTCGACACGGTGGAGGTCGACCGGCGCGGCCCGTCGACCGGCAACGTGATCTGCCTGGCCGACAACGAGGTCATTGCGAACGCCGCCGAGAACGCGCCGGTGATCGCCGAGCTCGAGAGGTGCGGCGTCAAGGTCCACGGCCTCGACCTGTCCGAGTTCAGGAAGGGGGCGGGCGGCCCGAGCTGTCTCGTCCTCCCGGTCGAGCGCGGCTGACGATCCAGCAGCGCCCCCGGCTGCCGCAGCCTACGGCCGCCGCTCCGGCGGCCAAGCCGGAAGCTCACCCAGTCTACCTCGCAGCTCATCCATCAGCGCGTAGTCGTGCTCGTCGGCACGCATCGGGGTGACGATGATGTAGTCCTGGATGTAGAGGGCGATGTCGGTATCGGTGGGCGGCGGCTCGGACATCTCGGGGACCTGAAGCAGCCAGACTTGCCGCGGCCCCGCATCGCCTTCGCCGATGAGCGGTGGCGCCTTCTCGAAGTAGCGGCCGCCGAGCCCGGAGGCGCGCCGCGCGATGCGGATGCCGCTGATCTGCGACGGTGACTTCCGCGGTAGCGCGACGGTCAGGTAGCTCCCGGGCTCGAGTCCCAGTACCAGCTCACTGCGAGCCAGCTGGGCGACCCAGGCCGCCAGCGTCTCCACCGCTCGCTCATCGTCTTCGTCGACACCGGAGACGGCGACGGCGGGGACGCCGAAGATCGCCGCCATGCGGGCGGCACCGATGGTGCCGGAACCGAACCATGAGGGACCGAGATTCGGGCCGCCGTTCGGCCCGGAGATGACCAGGTCGGGCGGCGTGTCCCGCAAGATGCCGCCCAGCGCCAGAGCCACACAGTCGGCCGGGTATCCTTCGACTACGTGCACCTCGACCTCTCCGCCGCCCTGCTCGAGCGCTCCCGACCAGACCAACTCCGATTCCAGGGCCCGTCTCCCCATCGAGAGGTTCATGTGATGCGTCGTGCCGCTCCGATTCCGGGCCGGGATGACCACGTACACATCCGCGAAAGCCGCCAGCGCCCGCGCCACGGGCACCAGGCGGTCCCCCAATTCTTCGACACCATCATCGTTGGTGACGACGATCCTCAGAGCACGCTCTCGCTCCAGATTGGCCGTCTGCGCCTGGATCCATCCGGCACACGGCAGCTGCAACAAACAGACTACGAGTCCCGCCGAGCCGAGACTCAGGAACGATCCCTTTGACTGACCGAGCTTCATCGCCGTCTCTCCCATTTCAGACAGACCAATCCTCCGACCATTCGTCTGCTGCGCAAACCGACTCGATGCTCAGAAAACCGCTACACAGGCCGCTGTAGCTTCAACTACTATACAACGGAACTGCTCGCCAGGGGTGATTCGAGTTCAGGAAGTCGAGGCCGCGGTCACTACGGTAGGTGTGTCTCGGGTCCAACCACAAAACTCGGCGACCGGAGCCGGTCCTTCTCCGACGACGTTACCCTCGGGGTCGCGGAGGATCGTATAGGTAAGCCCGCTGACCGCGCCGACGATGCCCCACTCAGGATGCTGCGTCAGCATCCGGCAGGTCACGTCGCTCGCTTCGGCGAGCCGGCCCTGCTCGGCTTCAAAGAACAGGACCACACCGACGTATCCGTTTGCAGGGCAACGACTTGGGTAGACGGCCGGCGACAGATCCGTGACCAGGGCCACTCGGCCAACCCCCTCGCGCTCGGTCACCGCGCCCCGCAGACAGGCGCCCGGATACCTCCGCTCGGCCCACAGCTCTACGAGCTGCTCGAGGGCTTCCATGGTTAGGACGGGCGTGGGGTGATCCACCCAAGTCGTGTCGACTGATGCGCGGGCGTTGGGCGGTGGCCGAGTGGTGTACATGGGTGCCGAGCAAGCAAGGGTGGCGACAACTGCCGCTGCGAGCGGTACTGCGCGGTACATCTTGCTCTTCTCCTGGCGGGTAGCGCTTGTAGCGGCAAGGGACGACTGCCCGGATCGCCTTAGCAAGGAACGTGTGGAAGGAAGAAGAAGCGGGGGCACGGGGAGGCGCACTCACGTTGACATACACCGCACTGGTTCCAACGGTCCTGACGATGGCTCGGTGAAGAACGTTTCCAGCGGTCAGACGTTCTCCTCCACGCGATCGTACGCACACCCGAGCTGCTCGCGACCGAGGCACTACGGGATCGGACCGACGATGTATTCCTCTGCAACGATTGAGGTTGGAGGTCGGGAGCAGCCGTGCCCGGCACTCCCCGTCCGGAGGTGCTAGCCCGCGGCAGGCCGGCCGACGGGCGACAAACAAACGTTCCCTCGATGCCGTTACGGACCACGAACGTCGCCGGAGCGCGCAATGAACGAAACCGGCTGTCGCCGAGTTCAACCGCCAAGCATCAGTCACTCAGCAATCGTTCGAGCTGCGACTCGAGCTCGCCCGTGCCGACGTCCTCGACCGCGAGTGGCAAACCGAGATAGGCCGCGATTCCCTCAGCCTTCTTCAGCAGACCGGGATCGGGGAACTGGCGCAGGAAGGTCACCGAGGTGAAACCGGTGAAGAGCTTCGCCGCGGGCGACGGAACGCGGCCCAACCCCATCTGGAGGACCACGACCTCCTCCCAGTTCCGAACCAGGAAGTCGGTGAGGAAGTAAGTCGTCGGACGCCGCGCGGCGATCTCCGCGAACCGGGGGCCGCAGAGGATCTCGTAGCAGTGCTCCCCGGACAACCGCTCCGCCCCATGGCGCTCCAGCACGCGGTCCAGCTCGCCGGCGGTGCCGCAATCGCCGAACACGGCGACCACTTTCCGATAGCGTCCGCGAATCTGCTCCAGATGCTCCGTCACCGCGGCGACGATGCTCGCCGGCCGCATGTGGCAGGTCGCGGGGACCCCGTACAGATCGGCCTGCCAGCCCCGCTGGGCGAGGGTGCGGCGCACGTCGGCGGCGAGCGCGCCACAGACCACGAGCGCGACGGGTGGGGAGCGGCGCGTCGGCGTCACCCCGACTCGTCCAGATCAGGGAACGACATCGAAGCCATGAACGTATCGTTGAAGTCCGGGTGCCCGGACAGTTCCACGTACTCGGTGTGGAACGGTGTCTGGAAGGCGACCTCTCGCTCCCTGAACGAGATCAACGCTGCCTTCGCCCCTTCGATGGCGGCGTTGCCGACGCTGCGTACGGCGCTCTCGGAGACCGGCGGCAGCAGCCCGAGGCGGCGCGCGCTGCCCGGATCGAGAGCCGCACCGAACGACCCGGCGAGGTAGACGTCGGCCAGCTCGTGCGGCTCGACTCCCTCGTGGTCCAAAACAATCCGCACCGCAGCGGCCACCGCCGCGATCGCCGACTGCAACTCGCGAATGTCGCGCTGGCCGATGTAGATGTCGTCCGTTAATCGGAAAGCCGACGCGCCGTCGATCTCCTCGATGCGGTCGACCAGCAGGTTGCCGGCCAGCTCGTCGGCCGAGCCGAGGCGACCGCTGCGGTTGAGCAGTCCGGTGCGGCGCAGTTCGGCGACCGCGTCGACCAGGCCGGAGCCGCAGACACCTCGGGGCGCTGCGTCGCCGATCACTTCCAACTCGAGCTCCGGCTCTAGTCGTACACGGGCGACGGCTCCTTTGACGGCGGGCATGCCGCAACGGACACCGCCGCCCTCGAAGGCGGGCCCGGCGGGCGCCGAAGCGACGACGACCCGTCCATTCCAGCCGAGGGCGACCTCGGTGTTCGTGCCGAGATCGATGAGCAGGCGCGGCCGATCCCCACGGACCAGGTCGGTGGCGTGGAGCCCGGCCACCGTGTCGCCGCCTGCATAGGCGCCGATCATCGGGAACGTTTGCAGGCGCGCCTGCGGATGGATCGCGAGTTGGGGGCCGCGGCGATCTTTCGCCTCGGCATCGATGCGCAGGTCGGCCGCCGCCACGTCGAGCGGCTCCCTAAACACCGTCTCGAACGGTGCGACGGACAGCGGATAGGGGTCCACGCCGAGCAGCAGGTGAAGCATGATCGAGTTTCCGGCCACCACACATTCGTAAACGCTCGCCGACGCGACCCCGGCCGCCACGCACAGGCCGGCGACCAGCTCGTTCAGCGTATCGACGGCCATGCCCTGCAACTCGAGCGCGCCGTCCGGGCGCGACCGGGCGTAGGCGGCCCGACTGATCACGTCGGCGCCGGCGGCGACCTGGCGGTTTACGATGCTGGCGGTGGCGGCGACATCGCCGTCGACCAGGTCGACCAGGACCCCGACCACGGTAGTCGTGCCGAGATCGAAGGCGATGCCGTACGGCCGCGGCTCCCGGTCGTCCGCGACGACATCGAGTCGGCGGCCACCACAGGCGATCGCCTGCGCCGCGCCCCGCTCAGCGCCCGACTCCAGTTCTTCCACCCGCACCCGCGGCTCCACCGCGATGGCGCGGCGGATCCCTTCAACCACGGAACGCGGGTGTTCCGCTGGAACCGGTACCTGGCAGACGACATCGCCGTCGAGCTCGGCCCGGCACGCCAGCCGCCAGCCGTCGGCCAGCTCCTCGGCAGGGATGTGTCGGAGGTCTTCGGGCGATGCAGGGACGTGGCCGTCCAGGATCATGACCCGACAGAGTCCGCAGGTCCCGTAGCCCCCGCAGGTCGAATCGACCGAGGTCCCGGCCCAGTGCGCCGCTGCCAGTAGCGTCGTCCCCGGCGCTACCCGGGCCTCGCGGCCCGAGGGCTCGAAGCGCACCCGCACCCCCGTTGACGCCATGAGCCTCAGTCGCCTCCCCGACCCCCCGGTCCCTCCTCCCGGTGCAGGCGGATCCACTCCTTCGCGAAACGGTCCAGCCCGAGACTCACCTCAGCGGCACGCATCATCCGCAGCAACTGAGGAGACAGAGGATTGGCTATGGCGCAGGTGAGCCCGGCGCCCATCGCCATGGCCAGGAAGGCGGCGCTCAGCTCGTCGCGATCAGGCAGGCCGTGTGAGATGTTCGAGATCCCGCAGATCATGTTGGTGCCGAGCTGTTCCCGCACCAGACGCATCGTCTCCAGCGCCACCGCACCGGCCTGCGAGTCCACACCCACCGACATGACCAGCGGGTCGATGACGACATCATCGGGCGCGACGCCGAGCTGCGTCGCCCGCTCGACGATGCGTCGGGCCGCCGCCAGGCGGGCGTGCGGGTCCGCTGTGATTCCCTCGGCACCGTGAGCCAGGCCGACGACCGCCGCGTCGCGATCACGGACCAACGGCAGGATCCGGTCGAGGCTCTCCTCCTCGGCCGTCACCGAGTTGACGAGCGGCTTTCCAGCGCACGCGCCCAAAGCCGCCTCCAACGCCGCAGGCAGGGCCGAGTCGATGCAGAGCGGCACATCCACGACCTCCTGCACCGCGGCGACGACCTGCGGCAGAGCACGGACTTCGTCGACGCCTGCCGCCCCGACGTTGAGGTCGAGCGCCCGCGCGCCGGCCTGCACCTGCGCGACCGCATCGGAGCACACCGTGTTGACGTCGCCGCGGCGCAGTTCGTCCGCCAGCTCCGGCCTGCCGGTCGGATTGATTCGCTCGCCGATGATGACGAACGGGCGGCCCGGCCCGATGACTAACGAGCGCTCCGCCGACCGCAGGGTCGTCTCCACTTCCACCTCTTAGGTCAATCGATCAGGAACAGAGCGAGTTCGGCCGCGCTCGCCGCGTCCGGCGCGTACCCGTCGGCGCCGATCTCATCGGCCCACTCCTGGGTGACGGGCGCACCGCCGACGAGCACCCTCACCCCTGGACGAAGACCGGCGCCGTCTATGGCCTCGATCGCGAGCTTCTGCTGTGGCATCGTCGTGGTGAGTAGCGCGCTCAGACCGACGATGCAGGGGCTCAGCTCACGGGCGGCGGCGACGATCTGGTCGACCGGCACATTCTTGCCCAAGTCGCGCACGTCGAACCCCACCGTCTTGGCCATCGCGCCGACGATGTTCTTGCCGAGGTCGTGGAGGTCTCCCTGGACCGTCGCCAGTACGAGTCGGAAGGACGGTGCCCGAGCCTCACTGCTCTCTAGGAGCGCCGGCTCGACGATCTCACTGCAGCGCGCGAAGATATCCGCGGAGACAACGACCTCGGGCAGAAACGCATCACCGGACTTCCAGCGGCGCCCCAGCTCGAGCATCGCCTCGGCGAGCCCCGACTCGAGTATCGCGCGCGGGCTCGCACCCGATTCCAGCAGCTTCCGCGTCGCCTTCAGTGCGGCCTTGTCGTCCTGCCTCAGGATCGCCTGTCGCAGAGCTGCCATGAGCTCATCCATCGGGCTCGCCTCCTCGTCCCTCCTCGCAGCGCGCGATCACACTGCGGATCTCTTCGTCCGCCGGTCGTCCCAGCTGCTCCGGTCGGTGCCCATCGAGTATCTCGCTCGCTCGTGCGCGGGCCGCCTCCCGGGGACCGGGCCTGCCGGCCGACTCCCACTCGGACCACTCGCTCCGATCGAACAGTCGCGGTAGCCAAAGCCGCCGCATCGTCTCCAGCGTGTGCCGCTGACTCAAGAACTCGCCGCCCGGACCTACGGCACCCAGCACGTCGAGCAGCTCCTCCCCGGCCTCGGCCCGCTCACCGAACAGGTAGCACAGCAACTCGAAGATCTCGGCGTCGAGGACCACCTGCTCCAGGGAACAGACACGGGCGCCGTAGAGCAAGCCGGCGCCGCACAGCATGTCGGCACCGGCCAGCGCGCTGGCAAGGCCCGACAGTCCGTTCTCCAGCCCCGCCTGCCAGTCCGCGACCTTCGCGCCCGTGGCGAAGCTGCCGATGCTGGAGGGGAGGTCGTAGCGCCGCGCCAGCTGCGCCGACGCCATCTGTAGCAGCAGGTCCTCCGGGCCCCCGCACGCAGCCGCGCCGGAGCGCAGATCCATCACGGTGGCGCACGAACCGTAGAAGGTGGGCGCTCCGGGCACCAGGGTCTCCAGGATGACGATGCCGGCCAGCGCCTCCGCATTCGATTGCACCAGGGTGCCGCCCCAAGTAGCGGGCCCCGTCGCACAGGCGATCGGCATCACGACGAAGCCGCACGGCACGCCCGCCTCGGCGAAGATGAGCGCCGCCTCGAGCGCACCACCCTCGTAGACGAGTGGGCTGGTGCTGCACTGGAAGTTCGATATGATCGGCCGCTCGCGCAGCGCCGCCTCGCCGCCCGCCGCCAGTCGGGCGATCTCGACCACACCGCGCGCGCTCCCCGCGGTGACCGCGGTCATCGTCTGTATGTGCTTACCCGTGGCCGCGAGCTGTGCGTGCAGCTCGTGCAGCGGCTGTACCTCGGCAGGCACGTCACGCGCCGCCACCGGCTGCCAGACGAAGGCGATCTGCGGTAGCGCATCGGCCAGCCGCGTAATCGTAGCGACATCGGCCTTGGTCGACGGCCGGCGCGCGCCC
>JASFTY010000041.1:0-13428 GCA_050050535.1 Gemmatimonadales bacterium
CGCCCTTGCTCTTGCGGTACGGGTGCTGAAGTCCGGTCGCCGGACTAGTTCTCGTGGAAGAGTAGGCTCGATAGGTCGAGCGCCTCGTCGTCCACTGCGGCGTGCATCTCGAGGGCGAGCGCCTTCCCGCCACCGGCCTGGAAGAACAGCACGCTTATTCTGTGGTATCCGGACTGCAGTGCGATCATCCCGGATCGCTCGCTGGTCGCGTGGGGGCCGTCGTGATCGATGACCGTCGTGTCGCCGACGAGTAGCCGGCTGCCGTCGTCCGAGGTGAGTGTGAAGTCGTAGACCGCGTCGGTCGGCACGTTGATGTAGCCGTCGAAGGTCAGGCCGTAGTGCTCGTCGCGCTCGGCGTACTCGAGAGAGATCGACCGTGCGATTCCCTCGTGTCGCGGTGCGCGGCCGGTCAGCTCGTCCACCGAGCGCACGTCGGCCTCGAAGTACGAGTAGCGCAGCCCGGCGCTCAGTGCGCCTGCATCGAGCTCGGCCGACGGCCGCAGCGTGGTCTTCGCGAAGCGGGCCGCCCGGGGCGCGCTCGCCCGGCCGTCCGGCAGGAAGGCCCGGGCGGTGACGACGACGCCGGCCTCGTCCACCGGCAGCCGCAGCGGGCCGCTGTAGAGTGTGGATTCGTCAGTGGGATCGCTGCCGTCCGTCGTGTAGCGGATCTGGGCATCGGAGATCAGCGTTGCCAGAGCGAGCGTGGCGGTGTCGTCCAGCGTGATCAGGTCACGCTCCAGCCCGCTGACGGTCGGGACCCGATAGCAGACGTTCATAGCGTCGAGCCGCTTCAGCCGGGCGGGCAACGCCGCAGCGAAGCGATCCCAATCGCGGATCTCCTTGGGCGACCAGACGACCTCGGCCAGGGCGAGCATGCGGGGCAAGGCCATGTACTCGACCTGGTCCGTCGTCTTGATGTACTCGGTCCAGACGTTGCCCTGGGCGCCCAATACGTGCCGCGCTTGCTCGGGCGTCAGCTCCTCGGGCACCGGCTCGAACTCGTAGACCTTCTCGAGCGGTGTGAAGCCGCCGATCGCCAGCGGCTCGTAGGCCGGGTCGCCCTGATAGTAGTCGAAGTAGACGTGGCTGGTCGGCGTCATGATGACGTCGTGGCCCTGTCGGGCCGCCTCGATGCCGCCGGCCATACCGCGCCACGACATGACCGTCGCCTGCGGGGCCAGGCCGCCCTCCAGGATCTCGTCCCAGCCGATGAGTTGCCGGTCGTGGGCCAGCAGGAACTCCTCGATCCGCTCGATGAAATAGCTCTGCAGCTCGTTCTCGTCGGCCAGCCCCTCGCGGCGGATCACCGCCTGCGCCTCCACGCTCTCCTGCCAGCGCCGCTTCGGCGCCTCGTCACCGCCGATGTGGATGTAGCGGCTGGGGAAGAGCTCCATGACCTCGGTGAGCACGTCCTCCAGAAAGGCGAACGTCTGTTCGGTGGGGCAGTAGATGTCCTCGTGGACGCCCCAGCGCGTCGAGACCTCGAACGGGCCCTCGGTGCAGGCGAGCTCGGGGTAGGCGGCGAGCGCGGCGGTCGAGTGGCCGGGCATCTCGATCTCGGGGATCACGGTCACGTAACGGGAGCGGGCATGGGCGACCACCTCACGGATCTGGTCCTGAGTGTAGTAGCCGCAGTGGCGCACACCGTCGCCGATGTACGGATCGAAGTTCTTCGCCAGGATGGTCTCGTCGCGGCAGGAGCCGACCTCGGTGAGCCGCGGGTACTTCCCGATCTCGATCCGCCAACCCTGGTCCTCGGTCAGATGCCAGTGGAACGTGTTCATCTTGTACATCGCCAACAGGTCGATGTAACGCTTGATGAACGAGACGGGGAAGAAGTGGCGGCCGACGTCCAGGTGCATCCCGCGGTAGCTGAAGCGCGGCTCGTCCTCGATGGTGACCGCCGGCACCTGCAAGGCCGCCGCCGCGGTCGGGGCACCGTCGGCCGGCAGCAGCTGGCGAAGCGTCTGCAGCCCGTAGAACAGCCCGGCGTGCGTCGAGGCGGTGACGGCGATGGAGCCTGCCGTGACCTCCAGGCGATAGCCCTCCGCGGCCTCGACCTCGGGTGAGAGGAGGAGCGCGATGGCGCCCTGCGGCGCGGCCGCTGCCGGGTCGTCGGCGGTCTGTAGTTCCACCCCCGTCGATTCCTTCAGCAGGTCGACGGCGAAATCCGCCAGCCCGCGCAGCTCGGCGTCGCTCGGATCGGACACCGCGATCGTCGTCGAAGGCGTGATCGCGAACGTGCCGCTCCCCGACTTCACGGTCGCCGGGGCCGGGATCAGTGGATAGGCCATACGCTCCTCGGACGACGGCGATGCGGTACAGGCGAAGCAGACTGTAGCCAGTACGAGCCAGCAGGACCCTCGGTGCGGTCTCCTCACGTCGCGCTCCCGTCGGTATGGTGTGCGAAACTGCGGCGGACGCCCTACTATAGTCACCCGGTGAGAGAGCGGCCATGCCCTTTCGGCCGCCCGCCGTATCCACACAATCGGAGGGAATCAAGGTGATCAGTCACAGGCGTGCTTTGATCGCGATAGGCCTGGTGTGCCTCGGCGCGGCGCCCCTTCTGGCCCAGGAGGGTGATGGGGGGCGAGCCAAGGAATGGTATACAGTGGGCGGGGAACGGCACGGAGTGAGCTACTTCGCGCGCTACCGGCACCCCGAGGTCGAGTACGAGGCGGGCGACGTCCTCACATTCGACCGCTACCACACGGTCGACGTCATGTACACGTGGCTGAAGCGCTGGGCGGAGCAGTACCCGGACCTGGTCGAGCTGTACGAGGTCGGCCGCAGCTTCGAGGGGCGTCCCATCCTGCAGGTGACGCTGACCAACAAGGCGACGGGCGCGGCGGTCGACAAGCCGGCGGCGTTCTTCGAGGGCGGCCGTCACAGCGGCGAGGTGACCAGCTCCGAGTCGGTCCTCTGGCTGATGCAGTACCTGCTGGAGCGTTACGGTCACGACGATGAGATCACGGCGCTGCTCGACACGAAGACGATCTACCTGCGGCCGCAGAACAACCCGGACGGGTCGGACATGTACCTGCACACGGCGCAGCGCAATC
Source organism: Gemmatimonadales bacterium (assembly GCA_050050535.1). GTDB lineage: Bacteria > Gemmatimonadota > Gemmatimonadetes > Palauibacterales > KS3-K002. Next base: position 3,063 of record JASFTY010000041.1, read on the forward strand.
GCAGCTCGGTGCGTCCCCACGACTCGGACCGCGACGGGTTGCTCGACGAGGACCCCGAGGAGGACCTGGACGGGGATGGCGTGATCTACTCACTGCGCTGGCGGGCGCGGCCCGACGAGCGGGATGAAGCGAACCTGGTCCTCGACGAGCGCGATCCGAGCGGCCGGCTGATGAAGCGCGTGGCAGCGGGCGAGGGCGAGTGGATCGTGGTCAGCGAGGGAGTCGACAATGACGGTGACGGCGATTTCAACGAGGACGGGATCGGCGGCCTCGACCTGCACCGCAACTACCCGGAGAACTGGCGGCCCGACCGCGGTGAGGACGCGACGGGGCGCGGCTACACGCAGTTCGGCGCCGGCGCCGTCCCGCTCAGCGAGCCCGAGACGCGGACCGTGGTGCTGTGGCTGCTCACGCACCCGCACGTCTCGGTGGCCAACTCGATGGACACGCGCGTGCCGATGCACCTGCGGCCGCCGTCCACCTCGAAGAGCGCCGAGCGCATGTACCCCGAGGACCTGGCCTACTACGAGTACTTCGATAGCGTCGGGCTGAGCATCACCGCCTACCCGTGGGCCGGCGACGTGTACGAGCACTACATGACCCGCGTCCCGGTGAGCCCGGTGACCGGCGATTCCGCGCAGCCCAGGCCGCTGTTCGGCCACGGGCCCGACTTCGGCTACTTCTATTACGGCGCCATCTGGTACGGCGACGAGCTGTGGAACGGCGGCCGCATGGAGGACTACAACGAGGACGGTCTCTACGACGAGGTCGACGCGCTGATCTGGGACGACCGGGAGAACGGCGGCCGCGGCTTCCGCGAGTGGGAGCCGTTCGAGCATCCCGACCTCGGGTCGGTGGAGATCGGCGGCTTCCACCCCAAGTTCTTCTCACAGAACGGGCCGCCCGAGGTCCTCGAGGGCTGGATCAGCAAACAGGCGCTGTTCAACCTCGAGATGGCGAAGCACCTGCCGCAAATCGATGATGTGGCGGCCGATGTGCGTCGGCTCGCCAGCTGGGACGACAGCACGGCCTACCGCGTGACCGTGAGCTGGACCAACAGCGGCAGGCTGCCCACGGCACTCAGCCAGGCGCGGCTGGTGAAGATCGTTCAGGAGGATCGGGTGCGGCTCGATTTCGACTCGACCCTCGTGCGCCGCGAGGCGCCCGCCGTCCGCATCGTCGACCCGTCGAGGCGCAACAAGGTCATCGCCGCCGGCTGGACCGAGCCCGGCGAGCGGAAGTCGGTGAGCTTCGTGCTCCGCACTTACGGCGTGCCCGGCGTGAGAGGGGCGGTGGCGGTGCTGTCGACCCGGGGCGGCGAGGTCGAGATCCCGCTGGTGCTGGGCCGTCCGCGGGAGGAGTAGGATGATAGCCGCGAGGATCGACGCGCTCGCGCCGGCGACGAGGTGATGGATCCGCATCGCCGGCTGCCTCCAGGGAAACCGCTGCCCCCAGGGACCCCGTAGTGCAGGGCGGGATGCGTGATCGAGATCCGTTCGCCGAGTTCGATGGGCTGGTCCACGAGCTGGAGCAGGGGCTCGAGCGAACCCGGGCGCCCGGCCGGGCCGCAGAGGCGCCCCGCCCGCGGCGCAGCTGGAAGGCGAGGCTGGCGCGGTGGAGCTTCCGGGCGCTGTTGGCCTGTGCGGCGCTGGTCCTGCCGTTCTATCTGCTGGTCGGCTCGTCGGTGCTCTTCTACCGGGTTTACGGGGTGCCGACGTGGCCGGCGTTGCTGGCCGGGGTGCTGCTGACGGTCCTGGTGCTGCTGGTCTACTCGGCCTGGATTACGAAGCGGGTCTCGGGCAAGGTCAAGATGCCGGGATTCCTGCCCAAGGCGCTGCTGGCGGTGGTGGGCGCCTACTGCCTGTACGCGCTGATCTACATCTCGAGCATGAACGTGAAGGGCGGGATCGGGGATACGTATCATTCCTTGCATCCGCTGCTGCGTCTTGCCACGAGCACCTTCATCCTTGTAGATAGCGATCTGGTAGTCACCGACATGGAGAGGCAGCCGGAAGACTACGCCCGGATGCGGCTGCCGCGGTACGAGCAGTCGCTGCACTTCGAGCAGGCGGACGGCTATGCCCACGCCGTGGATCTGCGGACGCTCGGGCGCAGCGGGTGGCGGAACTTCTTCATGCAGGCGTATTTCAGGGCGATGGGCTTCAGAACGGTCAGGCACGTGGGGACGGCGGATCACCTGCACGTCTCGCTCCCGCTGCCCTGACCTCCCGGGAGAACGAGCCGCGCCGGCTCGAGGCAAGGAAGCCGAAAATGGAAGAGTTGCTGCGTGGTTGGGACGGCGAGCACGTGGTGGTGCGCTACGACCGCGAGGCGAACGCCTGGATCTTCATCGCCATCCACTCGACGCGGCTGGGTAACGCGTCGGGCGGCACACGGATGAAGGTCTATGAGAAGCCACGGGACGGGCTGCGGGACGCGCTGCGGCTGGCGGAAGGGATGACGTACAAGTGGGCGGGCGTCGACTTTCCCATGGGCGGCGGCAAGGGCGTGATCGCTCTGTCGCGGCCTCTGGGGACGCCGGAGCGCGACCGGCTGCTGGAGCGCTACGGCGAACTGGTCGAGACGCTGGCCGGCGGGTTCAGCACCGGCGCCGACCTCGGGGTGGGCCCGGACCTGGTGCAGGTGATCGGCCGCGAGACGACCCACGTGTTCGGCACCCGGATCGCCGGCGATCCGGGGCCCTGGACGGCGCTGGGCGTGTTCACCGCCATCGAGGCGGTGGCGCAAGAGCTGTATGGCAGCCCGGAACTCAGCGAGCGGACGGTGCTGGTGCAGGGGGTGGGTGACGTGGGCGTCCCGCTCTGCAAGCGGCTCTGGGACGCGGGCGCCAAGCTGAAGCTGGCGGACATCAACGCCAAGCACGTGGCCGGGATCGCCGAGGAGCTGGGCGCCACCGCGGTGGACGCCGACGGCCTCTACGACGAGCCGTGCGACATCTTCGCGCCGTGCGCCGTGGGGGCGGTGCTCAACGCGCAGACGATCCCGCGGCTGCGCTGCAAGGGCATAGCCGGGGCGGCGAACAACCAGCTCGAGGGTCCGCAAGACGCCGAGCGGCTGCACGAGCGGGGCATCCTCTACGGGCCGGACTTCATCTGCAACTCGGGCGGCGCCATAGCCCTGCTGGGCCTGGAAGCGCTGAGCATGACCGAGGACTACGTGGCGGCAAAGATCCTGTCGATCCGCGACACTCTGAAGGTGATCTTCAGAGAGGCGCGTGAGAACAACGAGTCGCCGCTGCACGCGGCGGAGCGTCTGGCGCGGCGCGTGCTGGAGCGTGGCCCGGCGTAGGCCGTCCTCGCGCACCTGAGTGCACTCCCATTCGCCTGGCCCGGTACTTGCCCCGACGGCCCGGGCGAGCCAAGCTACCAGCGAACCAAACACACTAAACCTCGAGCCGAGATAGAGGGACCATCATGTCAAGCGCTCTCTTCACGACACCGATCCCCGACAATGAGCCGGTTCTCTCGTACGCGCCGGGCACGCCGGAGCGCGAGAGCCTGAAGAAGAAACTGGACGAGCTGGCGGGCCAGAAGATCGATATCCCGCTGATCATCGACGGCCAGGAAGTGCGGACCGGCGAGACGTCGGACTACGTCATGCCCCACGACCACGGACACGTGCTGGCCACCTGGCACAAAGGCGGGTCCCAAGAGATCGCCGCGGCGATCGAGTCGTCCCAGCGCGCCTGGCGCGAGTGGTCGCGCTGGCCCTGGGAGGAGCGGGCCGCGGTCCTGCTCAGGGCGGCGGACCTGCTGTCGGGCCCGTGGCGCGACACGGTCAACGCCGCGACGATGCTGGGCCAGAGCAAGACGGCCCACCAGGCGGAGATCGACGCGGCCTGCGAGCTGATCGATTTCTGGCGCTTCAACTGCCAGTTCGCCGAGGAGATCTATGCCGAGCAGCCGATGTCGACGCCGGGCGTATGGAACCGGATCGAGCAGCGGCCGCTGGAGGGTTTCATCTACGCGATCACGCCGTTCAACTTCACGTCGATCGGCGGCAATCTGCCCACGGCGCCGGCGCTGATGGGCGGCGTCTCGCTGTGGAAGCCGTCCCGCACGTCGATCTACTCGAACTACTTCGTGATGAAGGTGCTGCAGGAGGCGGGTCTGCCGGACGGGGTGATCAACTTCGTGATCGGCGACTCGGCGGCGCTGACCGACGTGATCCTGCCGAGCCCGCACTTCGCCGGCATCCACTACACGGGCTCGACGGAAGTCTTCCTGATGCTGTGGCAGAAGATGTCGGAGAACCTGCGGCTCTATAAGAACTATCCGCGGATCGTCGGCGAGACGGGCGGCAAGGACTTCATCGTGGCGCACGCGAGCGCGGACGTCGGAGCACTGGTCACGGCGATGGTGCGCGGCGCGTTCGAGTACCAGGGCCAGAAGTGCAGCGCCGCATCCCGGGCCTACATCCCGGAGTCGCTGTGGCCGGAGGTGAGGGAGCAGTTGGCCGAGGCGGTGAAGACCATCAAGATGGGCGATCCGCGCGACTTCCGTAACTTCATGTGTGCTGTGATCGACCGGAACGCGTTCCGCAGTATCAGCGAGTACATCGACGAGGCGAAGGCGTCGAGCGAGATGGAGATCCTGGTGGGCGGCGGCTACAACGACAAGAAGGGCTACTACATCGAGCCTACCGTCGTCGTGAGCCAGGACCCGAAGTCGCGGCTGATGAGCGAGGAGATATTCGGGCCGGTCCTCACGCTCCACGTCTACCGGGACTCGGATTGGCTGCAGATGCTCGAGCTGTGCGATGTCACGTCGGACTACGCGCTGACCGGCGCGATCTTCGCACGCGACCGTTCAGCGATCGCCGAGGCCGACGTCGCGCTCCGCTACACGGCGGGCAACTACTACATCAACGACAAGCCGACGGGCGCGGTGGTCGGCCAGCAGCCGTTCGGCGGCGGCCGGGCCAGCGGCACGAACGACAAGGCGGGCTCGGCGATCAACCTGATGCGCTGGGTGACACCGCGGACGATCAAGGAGAACTTCGTCCCGCCCGTTGAGTATGGCTATCCGTATATGCAGGGGAAGTGAGTAGGGTGATCGGTGATCAGTAATCGGTGATCAGTGGGAGCTCAACCTCGACCATCCACCACTGATCACCGATTACTGATCACTGGTTACTGATTACCGACTGCCAATTCCGGCCACCCAACCATTTAGCTCCCACCAACGACTAAAAAGTGAGATGGGGAGGGACGCTCAAACCGAGGTCCCCGATCGCGGGCTGGCGGAAGCGCTGCTCCAGCGTGGGGACGAGAAGGCGTTCCGGGAGCTCTACCGGCGGCACACGCCACGGCTGTTCCAGTTCGTGCTGCGGCTGCTGGGCGGGGTCGAGGTCGATGCCGAGGACGTGGTGCAGGAGACGTGGCTGCGCGCCACGGAGCACCTCGATCGGTTCCGCTGGGGATCGAGCCTCTCGACCTGGCTGAGCGGGATCGGGCTCAACGTCTGCCGCGACCTGTGGCGGAAGCGGAACGGGCGCGACCTGGACTGGAACGCGTCGGTTGACCCGCCGATACCGGCCCCGCGGTCGGACGAGCGGATCGACCTGGAGCGGGCGATGACGCTGCTGCCGGTCGGCTATCGGACGGTGCTGATCCTCCACGACCTGGAGGGCTACACGCACGACGAGATCGGCGAGCGGATGGGGATCGCGACGGGGACCTCGAAGAGCCAACTCTCCTGCGCCCGCCGCGCGGTGCGGGCGATGCTGAACCCGGAGCCGAGAGGGATGGATGGAGTCGATGGATGAGAACGGACTGAGACAGGACGAGCGCGAGGCGTTCGACGCGCTTCCCCGGACGCGCATGCCCTCCAGGATGCTGGAGGAGCGGACGGTACGGGCGCTGAAACGGCGGGGGATCATCCGCAGGCGTCCGATCCTCTCCGGGGCGCGGCTCCCCTGGCTGGCCGCAGGGATCGCGGCGGCGCTGGCCCTCTTTCTCAGCGGGCTGGCGGTGGGGCAGTCGATGGGCGTGCGCCAGACGGCCGACGCCTTCGCCGACGTCTACACCCAACCCACCGCCCGCGCCGCCGCCCGGGTGCAGAGCACCGGGTCGGAGCACCGCGAGGCGCTGGCCGCGCTGGTCGCGGCGATGGGCAGCGCCGACCCGCAAGAGGTCCGCCAGGCGCGGGAGGTGGCGCTGGCGGCCTTCTGGGCGGCGGCCAACGAGATCGTGCGGCTGGCGCCCGACGACGCGGTCGCCCTGCGGATCCTCCAGGAGGCGGAGCGCAGCGCCGGTGCCCGGGGGGCGAGGGCGGCGGATGACACGACGAACGTCGTCTGGTTCTAGTTCACTGCGATCGATGCCGATCGTGCCGGATTAGGAGTATGGTCCGATGAGAAACACGAGATACAATATTGTCACGCTCTGCGTCGGCCTGCTGGCCGGTCCCGCGGCGGACGCGGCCGCACAAGATGTGGTGCCGCGACCTGCGAGGGCTGCCGTGGCCCCGCGGCAACAGGCCTGCCCGGCAGGCCAGGTCGTGCGTGGCGACCTCGGGATCAGCGGGCTCGAGTGCAACTGCAGCTACTACGTTCGTGAGAGCGGCGAACGGGCCTGGCGGTTCCGCTCCGAGCCGGTGATCCTCGGGGTCCGAGAGGGCGGCCCCGCGGCCGGGAAGCTCAGAGCAGGTGACGCTATCAACGCGATCGACGGCCTGCTGATCACCACCAGCGAGGCGGGACGGCGCTACGCCAACCTGCAGCCCGGCGAGCGGGTGGCGCTGACGGTGCGGCGCGGTGAGCGCCTGGCCCGTATCCCGATCGAGGTCGGCAGTCAGTGCGAGAGCGTCGTGGAGGCGGGGGAGGGGTGGCACATGCTCGTCGAGCCACCCGAGGTGGTCGTGGCGCCCGAGCCGGTGGTCGCCGAGATGGTGCACCCGGAGCCGGTCGTCGCCGTTGAGCTGGAGCCCGACATGGTCGTGATGGCGGAGCCGGCCGTCGACGTTGCAGTGGAGCCGCTCATCCTCGCGGCACCGAACGTCGGCATCGTGGCGCGGCCGGTCTTCCCCGGCGGCTGGTTCGGCTTCGGGATCAGCTGCAACTGCTCCGTCCACCGCGGCGGACCCGGCACACCGCCGGTCTGGAAGTTCGAGGAGCCGCCCGAGGTCTTCTCGGTCGAGCCGGGCAGTCCGGCGGACCGTGGCGGCCTGCAGCGCGGCGACGTGCTGCTCGAGATCGATGGCGTCTCGCTCACCGACGACGAAGGCGGACGACGCTTCGGCGCCGTCACCGCCGGCCAGACCGTGACCTTCAAGTACCGCCGGGGCGCCGCCGTCCGCGAGGTCACCCTCACCGCCGGCGAGCGGGCCGAGCCCCAGCCGCTGTTTCACGAGGGAATGGAGCTGGCGACCCTGTTCGAGCAGGTACAGGAGCAGCAGCTGCGGCAGCGGCAGCTGACCGAGCTGCTACGCTCGGAAGCCCAAGAGCTGGAGGTCGCCGACCAGCTGACCGAGCTGCTGAGCGCCCGTAGCGACACGCTGCTGCGTGAGAGGTACCCGTCGCTGAGCGAGCTTCTGGCCCGCGAGGCCGAGCTGCAGCTCCAGGCCAGTCAGAACCTGGAGCGGCTGCGGGCCGAGATGCTCGAGACGCAGGCGCGCGAGCTGGCCGACGCGCCTCTGCCGGACCAACTGCGCTTCACCGGTAGCGTGGGCGATGTGAACGTCGAGGTGCGGGGCCGCAGCTCGGTGATCGCCACGGTGATCGAGGAAGGGAACGAGATCGTGATCGTCACCCGCGACGCCCGGATCACGATCAAACGGTCGAAGTAGGTTAGGGAGACGAGTCCAGTCGTCTTCCCGGCACTCAGAGGGCCGACCCCAGCGTCCCCTGTTCACGCGTCATCATCACTGTGGCCAGAACACTAGTGGAGCAACTCCCAAGTTGCGCCAGCCAGTCCGGACGCCGTGGACAGTGGCTCCACTCTGGGATTATGGACTACCCGCAGGTTTTGCGCGTAAACGAAGCCGAAGCACCGAATCCGTGCCATCGCTAATTGAGAGTAAGTCCACCAATCGGGGCGCCGTGACTTCAGCCTCCGGTCGAACTCCGCGGCCCGGACCAGCCGCCGCATCGACGTCTCCAGATCCTCCAGCTGCCTCTCGATCCGTGCCAGCCGCTCGCCGGAGACATCCTCCATGAGTTGACCCCTACGTGCCGCCCGGATGTCGGCGATCTCCCTCAGTAAGGGTTTGACGCCGAAGCGTGGCGTGAGGCCGGTGACCGGAATGAGCACGGCGAGCGAGACCGCTACCGTGATCATCAGGTCCTGGACTTGATACCATGGCATGATCACCAAGCTAGCCCGGCCCTCTGCTGCGGTCCTCTAGTCGCACCGATCCTTATCGTTGTCGTAATCGTAATCCCCCAATCAGGGTTCTGACCGGCGCGATTGCGACAACGACAACGATAACGACAACGAGAACGATTACGTGGCAGGAGCGGGGTCAAGGGAAACCCGCCTCAGCGCTGGCGCGGCGGGGAGGGCTCGGGCATATTGTCTGGCGAGAAGTTACCGGCGATTACGTGGGAGGAGGCCTGCGATGCAGTGTCCGATGTGCGGGGATCGAGCCGCCGAGGCGCGGTACTATCGGCTGAACCGGCTGACCGAGACGATAGAGCATCTGTGCCGCCCCTGCTGGCTCGCGTTGCGGAAGGCGGAGCGCGATGAGTGGGAATACTTCCGCGGGGCCGCCAAGCTGCTCTTCTACTACACGGTTCTGCCGGTGGTGGTCACGGCACTGGTCGTCTGGTTGTTGGCGGTGATCATCTTTTGAAGACGTGCCGGCACTGCGACGCGGTCGTCCCAGACCATACACATCGCTGCCCGCACTGCCGCGGGACCCACCCGCGGGGCGGCTGGCTGTTCCAGGCGTTCCTCGTCGCGGTCGTCGCGGCCACGGCCCTGGCGATGCTATTGCTGGACTGAGCGCGGCGCGCCGGACTAGAAGGGGGCAGGCCCCTTCGGCTTCTTGTAGCGGGGACCTGCCTGGTCGAGGAAGCGCTGCAGCTCGGAATCGCTGAACTCGTACGGGTCCTGCGTGTGCTTGTGAGCGGGCAGCGGGACGACCTGCTCCTCGCCCTGCCCGGCATCGACGGGCCGGAACAGCAGTTCGGAGCGGCCGTGCTCACGCTCGACGATCCAGGGTTGGCCGGAACGGTCGGTGAACTTTCGAGCCATGACTTAAACTTGGAATTCCAGAGCTAGCGAGACAAGAGGTGCTAAAGGTGGCGCAAGAGCGCGTTTTCACGGACAGGACGGGACGCCGCTGGCGCGTGTCGTACACGGAAGGCGGTGTGCGCGGCATGCTGACCATGCACACCATCGTGTTCGAGGCACTGAATGGGGACGAGGGTCGCGACCAACGCTACCTGACGGTCCACCCGGGCTATCTCGAGAGCGTCGACGACCATCAGTTGGAGCTCGCTCTGTCGCAGGCGCAGACCGTCGATCCGCCCTGGTGATCGTCGATCCGCAGTCCCGACTCGATGCGAAACGCGCGGTGAAGGCCTATGGAGTCATCAGAGAGCGGTGAGTCGAACGGGGTCGATCCCCAGTTCCAGATGTTCGACGAGTCGCCCAGCGAAAATGAGATCGGCTCGATACCCTACGAGGGCGAGAACTGGACCGTTGTGCTCCAGACTCGCGAGTGCGCCGACCGCCTGTTCCGCGGCCGCCTCCTGTTTCGCTCCCAGGGTCGCGAGTGCCGCACGACAGATCTCTTCATCGAAGCTACCTACGAAGACGTCCTGGAGCGGGCGGCCAACTTCGAGGAACACCTGCTCGGGGACCTTCTACGGTCACTCCTCTGAGAGCCATAAACAATTGATAGGCATTGAGATACGGCGCTCGACCTGATACGGCACATCGGGCCCGGCGGCCGGCGCTCGCTCTGCTGATCGTCGCCGCCGCCGCTTGCCGGCCACCCTCGGGGGCCGGCGTGGTCGGCGGCCCGCGCGAGGAGGGTGCGCCGCGTCCGGAGCCGGCGGCAGCGCCGGCGGAAGCGGCGGCGGAGCGTTCGGGCGCGGGGCCGACGGGGTCGGCGCTGGAGCGTGTTGGGGGAGGTTTGCCGGAGGTAGCGCGGGCGTTGGAGGGTGATCGAGCGAGCCTGTTGGAGGCGCTGGCGCAGAGCCTGGCGTGGTTCGAGAAGCCGTCGAGCCGTGACTACTACCCGGTGGCGGGTGTGACGCACGAGCGAGCGTGGGCCAGCGTGTACGCGTTTCGGGAGCTGATGCTGCATGCGCGGGATGCGATCGGGCTGGCGCGCTGGATTCACGAGGAGTTCGAGTTCTATGCGAGCGCTGGCGTGGATGGGCGCGGGACGGTGAC
>JASFTY010000042.1:0-13329 GCA_050050535.1 Gemmatimonadales bacterium
GCGATGAGAGGATACCCCAACGTTCGAGTACGGACGGTAGCGCCCGCGGCACCGTCCCCAGATCCTCGCCGACGATCAGCGCACCCCGGCGCCGGCTCTCCAGGGCGAGGATGCCCAGGAGGTCCCGGGCCGGATAGCTGACGTAGGCGCCTTCCGTCGCCGGTAGGCCCGCTGGCACCCAGTATTGCCGGAACAGCCCCATGACGTGGTCGATGCGGAGCGCGCCCATGTGCTCCAGCACGCTCTGCACGAGCAAGATCCAATAGCGGTACGCGTCTTCCCTCAGCCGGCGTGGATCGACCGGCGGCAGTCCCCAATCCTGGCCCTCGAGCGAATAGTCGTCGGGCGGCGCACCGACGTGCGCACCCTCGAGGAAGAGGCCGGGGAACGACCAGGGATCGGCCCCGCCGGCTGCCGTGCCGATCGCGAGGTCCCCGCAAAGCCCGATAGGTAGCGCCGCGCTTGCCGCGACGTTCTGCAACTGCCGGTCCAACTCGAACTGTAAGTAGCGGTGCAGGTCGAATTCCTCGAAGTGCTCGTCACGGAACTCCCGGACCGCCGGCGCGCCGGGGTCGCGGTAGGCCGCCGGCCAGGCGCGCCAGTCGGCGCCGTCCGTAGCCGCGAGATGGCGCTGCAGCGCCATGAAGGTGGCGAAGTCGGTGAGCGCCGCGCCGCTCCGCTTCAGAAAGGCGGCGTAAGCGCGGCCGCGCGCGCTCTCCCGGTCGCGATGCAGACGCGCGAAGGTCGAGTGCAGTTGGGCGAGCAGCGGCTCCTTCAGGGCAGTCACCGCGTCATAGTCCACGTGTCTGGCGGCCCGCAGCTTGGCCAGCGCCTCGCGAAACGCCGTCGACTCGAGCCGCGCTTGCGCCTCGGCGCTGTCGCCCAGTTCGGGAACCGCTGTCACGTCTATGTAGATGGCGTTGCGGTACAGGCGACTGACCGGAGCGTAGGGGCTGATATCGTAGCCGCGGTTGCGCAGCGCATGGAGCGGGTTTATCCCCACGTAGGCGGCACCTTGCTCGCCGGACCAGGCGACCAGCCGGCCCAGATCCGATAGATCGGCGATCCCCCAGTCACGTGAGCTGCGCAGCGAGTACAGCTGCGTCCAGATTCCGAACCCGCGGCGCCGGCCAAGCAGTTCGCTCACCCGCAGGCAGGAGCTCGCGTGCGCTACCCACAACTGCTCGCCCAACACCTGTTCGCCGCCGCCGACCAACCGCAGCCGCAGGCGGTAGTAACCGGGTTCGTCCAGTGACGGCAGCGGGAAGGCGGCACGGCGCGCCCCGCGCCGCAGGCGACGCTGCCCCTCGAGCTCGCGGCGCGTGCCGTCTTCCGCCTCGACGGAGAGGACGAACTCGACCTCGCGGCCGGCGAGCGACGGCGGCACGCGCACCCGCAGCGGGCGGCGGTCGTCGACCTGCCGCACGCGCACCGCGTCCAGCGGCCGCCGGGCGACCGACTCGTCCAGCTCGGCCAGCGCCCGGGCCGCCGCCGCCTCGCTCGAGGCTTCGATGCCCATCGCCGCGAGCAGCGCGACCCGCGTCTCGTCTCGCGTGTCACGCCGCTGCCCCCGAATGTCGAGATACTCGGCCAGGATGCCGGCTCGCTCCGCCAGTGAGCGAAGGGCCCTGGGCGCGGCCACGATCAGGATATAGGCGCCAACACCAGGGCGCCGAGTGGCGGTAACCGCAGGCGAAGCGACTGCGGCTGACCGTGCCAGGGTATCGGCTCGGTCTGCAGCTCACGGTCCGGCTCCATCTCGCTGCCGCCGTACTCACGCTCGTCACTGCAGAACTGCAGCGCGTAGCGGCCGGCGACCGGCGAGCCGACACGGTATTCGTCGCGCGGCACCGGCGTCAGGTTCAGCACCACAAGCAGATGCTCACCCTCCGACCAGCGGCTGTACGCGATAACGCTATTGTCACGGTCGCTGGCGTCGATCCAGGCGAACCCGCGCGGCTCGTGGTCCGCGCGCCAGAGCGGCGACGCGGCGCGGTAGAACCGGCCGAGATCGCTGAGGAAACGTGCAAACGCCGCGCGCGGCGGATCCTCCGCCAGATGCCAATCGAGGCTCGCGTCGTGGTTCCATTCGTCCCACGGGGCCAGCTCGGTTCCCATGAACAGCAGCTGCTTGCCCGGCCGCGTGTACTGATACGTGAGCAGCAAGCGCAGGTTGGCGAACTTCTGCCACTCGTCGCCCGGCATCTTGGAGAGCAGCGAGCCCTTGCCGTGTACGACCTCGTCGTGCGAGAGCGGCATCAGGAAACGCTCGCTGTACTCGTAGATCATCGCGAAACTCAGCTCGTCGAGATGCCACCTCCGGTGCACCGGGTTCTTCTTGAAGTACTCCAGCGTATCGTGCATCCAGCCCATGTTCCACTTGAAGTGGAAACCCAGGCCACCCTCAGAGGTCGGTCGGCTGACCCCGGCCCAGGCCGTCGACTCCTCGGCCACCGTGATGCAGCCGGGGTGCTCCGCGCCCACCACCTCGTTGAGACGCTTCAGGAACGTCACGGCGTCCAGATTCTCGCGGCCGCCGTAGATGTTGGGCAGCCATTCGCCGGCCTCGCGGCTGTAATCCAGGTAAAGCATCGAGGCCACGGCATCGACACGCAGACCATCGACGTGGAACTCCTCCAGCCAGTAGAGCGCGTTGGCGACCAGGAAGTTCGCCACCTCCTTGCGCCCGTAATTGAAGACCAGCGTCCCCCAGTCGGGATGCTCCGCCAGACGCGGGTCCTCATGCTCGTATAGCGCGGTCCCATCGAAACGGCGCAGCGCGAAGTCGTCCTTCGGAAAGTGCGCCGGCACCCAGTCGAGGATCACGCCGATACCGTTCTGATGACAATGGTCGACCAGATAGCGGAAGTCATCCGGCGAGCCGTAGCGCGAGGTCGGCGCGTAGTAGCCGCTGACCTGATAGCCCCACGAGCCGCTGAACGGGTGCTCGCAGATCGGCAGCAGCTCGAGGTGCGTGAACGCGAAACGCTTCATGTGCTCGACCAGCTTCGGCGCGATCTCACGGTAGGTCAGCGGACGGTTGCCCTCCTCCGGGACGCGCGCCCACGAGCCGAGGTGCACCTCGTAGACGGTCATCGGCTCACGACCGGGATCGCGCTGTGATCGCTCGCCCATCCAACGGGCGTCACCCCAGCGGTACGATGAATCGAAGACCCGGGACGCCGTGCCCGGCGGTACCTCCATCGTTGACGCGAGAGGATCCGTCTTGACTCGCAAAGCGCCGTCCTGCGTCTTGATCTCGTACTTGTAAAGCGCTCCGGCCTGCACACCCGGAACGAAGATCTCGTATATCCCGGATGCCCCCATGGCACGCATCGGATAGATCCGACCGTCCCAACGGCAGAAGTCCCCGAGCACGCTGACGCGCCTGGCGCTCGGCGCCCACACCGCGAAGGAAACGCCATCTACGCCGTCGATCTGCCGATGATGCGCACCCAGGAGGCGCCACAGCCGCCGGTGCGTGCCTTCGTTGAACAGGTGCAGATCCAGCTCGCCGAGGGTCGGCGGAAACCGGTAGGGATCGTCGCGTTCCCAGCTGTCGCCGTTGGCAAACAGGAAACGCAAGCGATAACGCAGCGGCAGCTGCAGCCCCGGCAGAAACACCGTGTACAGCCCGTCCCCTTGCGCTTCCATAACCGCCGTCGCGCCGTCCGCCACCAGGCATTCCACGCCCGTCGCATCCGGGTGGTAGGCGCGAACGACCACGCCGTCACCCTCCGGCCCCTTCGCCGGATGGGCGCCCAGTACGCTGTGCGGATCGTGAAGCTCGCCGGCGAGCAGTCGCTTACGAGCTCCCGGGTCGACCGCCAGCACCGACTCCGGCTCTGTCGCCGCGCCACGCTTGCGGCTCTTCATCCCCACCGCCTCACCTCCCCTGCCGCTCGTGGCTCAGCAGGATGAGCGATTGCCCGACCAGTTGGACTCCTTGACCTTTAATAGTGCGGGGCACGCGCCTCGATGTGTTGGCGAGATCTCTCCAGACGCCGGGCTCATCCGTCGCCGGTAGCGCAAAATAGCGCGCACGATTGCTCGCGTTCACAAGCAGCAACAGCATTTCGCCCTTGATCAGGCGGCCGCGCTCGTCCACCTCGTCCGTCGCCTCGCCGTGGATCAGCATGCCCAGCACACGGTTCTCCGGGTCTCTCCAGTCCGGCTCGGTCATCTCCTCGCCGTCCGCCCGCAGCCACGTGACATCCTTCAGCCCGTCCTCGCGGACCGGACCGCCGCGGAAGAAGCTGCGGCGCCTGAGCACCGGGTTCTGAGCGCGGACGGCGAACACGTGGCGGGTGAACTCGAGGAATGCGCGATCGAGTTCGTCGAGCTCCCAGTCGACCCAGGAGATCTCGTTGTCTTGGCAGTAGGCGTTGTTGTTGCCGCGCTGGGTTCGCCCGAGCTCGTCACCGTGCAAGATCATAGGAACACCCTGCGAGAATGCGAGGCTGGCCATGAAGTTGCGCTTTATGCGCGCCCGCGTGCGCACTATGTGGACGGATTCACTCGGGCCCTCGGTGCCCCAGCTGCTGCTGTAGTTCTCGTCGGCACCGTCCTGGCCATCCTCGCCGTTCGCTTCGTTGTGCTTGCGGCTATAGCTCACCAGATCCTGGAGTGTGAAACCATCGTGGCAGGTGACGAAGTTGATGCTCGCGTATGGATTGCGACCTCCCCGATTGTAGAGGTCGCTGCTGCCGGAGAGACGGTAGCCGAGGTCGGCGAGCTGTCCCGAGTCGCCGCGCCAGAACTTGCGCAGTGTGTCGCGGTAGCGCCCGTTCCATTCAGCCCAGCCGGTCGGAAAGTTGCCCACCTGGTAGCCGCCCGGTCCCAGGTCCCAGGGCTCGGCGATCAGTTTGACCCGAGACAGCACCGGGTCCTGCTGGATGATGTCGAAGAACCAGGCGAGGCGTCCTAGCTCGTAGAGCTCGCGGGCCAAGGCGGGTGCCAGGTCGAAGCGGAACCCGTCGACGTGCATGTCCTGGACCCAATAGCGCAGGCTGTCCATCATCAATTGCATCGCCCGGGCGTTCAGCATGTTCAGCATATTGCCGGTGCCGGTGAAGTCGACGTAGTAGCGTGGATTCTCGGGGTCCAGGTGGTAGTAGGAAACGTTGTCGATGCCGCGGAACGACAGCGTAGGCCCCAGGTGGTTGCCCTCACCGGTGTGATTGTAGACGACGTCCAGAATCACTTCGATGCCGACGCTGTGCAGCGCCCGCACCATCGTCTTGAACTCGGCGACCTGCTGGCCCAGACCGCCGGTGGCGAGCCGCGGGTCGGGCGCCAGGTAGCCGATGGTATTGTATCCCCAGTAGTTGGTCAGACCCTTGTCGTGGAGATGCCGCTCGCTGAGTTTGTGGTGGACCGGCATCAGCTCCACCGCCGTCACCCCCAGATTCAGCAGGTGCTCGATAATCGGCTCGGACGCCAGCGCCAGGTAAGTCCCACGCAGGCGCTCGGTAACACTCGGGTGCTTTAGTGTCAGCCCACGAACGTGGCATTCATAGATCACCGTCCTGTTCCACGGGGTGCGCGGCGGCCGGTCGTCGCCCCAGGTGAACGCCGTGTCGACGACGACGCACTTGGGCACGTCGGCGGCGCTGTCCCGGTCATCGCGCGAGAGATCCTCCGCCGCATCACCCACCAAATAGCCGTACAGCGTGTCACTCCAAGCCACGGGACCACTGATCGCTTTCGCGTACGGGTCGAACAGCAGCTTCGCGGAGTTGAAACGATGACCCCGTTCGGGTTCGTACGGGCCGTGAACACGATAGCCGTAGAGCTGCCCGGGCCGAACGTCGGGCAGATACGCGTGCCAGACGTTGTTCGTGCGCTCACCGAGTGCAATGCGCGCCGTCTCCTCGCCGGCGTCCGGCCGGTCGAACAGACACAGCTCGACACCGTCCGCATGCTCCGAGAATAGCGTGAAGTTCACACCCTCGCCGTCCCACACGGCGCCTAGCGGATACGGCTGGCCCGGCCAGATGCGCATCATTCGACCTCCCGGCGGTAGAGCACCGCCGTGTAACTCGGTATCTCGAGCCGCACCGAACCCTCGCACATCAAGCGCGACGGTGTCTCGGGCCCACTCCCCCCGTATCGCGCGTCGTCGGTGGCGAGCCGGCGCCGCCAGGCACCGCCGCCGACCGCCGCTTCGATCGAGGCCGCCTCGCCCGTCAGGTTGAACGCCGCCAGCAGCTCACTGCCGTCCGACTCGAAGCGCAGCGTCAGCCAGCCGGGATCGCCCTCGACCCCGCAGCTCGCCCGACCCGGTCGTAGCGCCGGCTCCTCGCGTCGGGTGCGGATCAGGTCGGTGTAGAGTGCCAGCAACTCCCTGTGCGGCGACCGCCCCGCCTTAGCCGGGTCGAACCGCGAGCGCTCGAAGGTCTCCGCCGCGGCAGGGTCCGGTATCGGCCCTTGCCAGTCGAAGCGCTCGAACTCCCGGCGCCGTCCGCGACGCACCGCCTCGCGCAGCTCCCGATCCCCGTGGTCCACGAAGTACAGAAAGGGTCGAGTTTCACCGTATTCCTCGCCCATGAACAGCAGCGGGATGTACGGAGAGAGAAAGAGCAAGGCGGCGGCCAGCTTCTGCTGTTCCGGCGACACGAGGCCGGCGAGCCGCTCGCCGGCCGCACGGTTGCCGACCTGGTCGTGATTCTGGATGAAGACCACGAAGCGGTCGGCCGCGACACCGGACGCCGGCGCGCCGTGCCGGCGGCGCCGATACTCGGAGTGGCGGCCGTCGAGCACGAAACGCTCGGCCATGACCCGGCGTATCGCGTCGTCGCCCCCGAAGTCCACGTAGTAGCCGCTGCGCTCGCCCGTCAGTGCGACGTGCACCGCATGGTGGAAGTCGTCGTTCCACATGGCGTCGAGCCCGAAGCCGTGGACCTGCGGCCCGCGCACGAGGCGCGGGTCGTTGAGGTCGCTCTCGGCGATCACCTGGACCCGGCGGTCGAGCGCGGCGCCCTGGTCGTGAACGGCGGCGCCGAGCTCGGCCAGGAAATGCCGGGCACCGAAATCAAAGATCATCTGAACGGCATCGAGCCTCAACCCGTCGATGTGGAACTCGCTGATCCAGTAGAGCGCGTTATCGATGAAGTAGCGACGCACACCGTCGCTCTCCGGCCCATCGAAGTTGATCGCCTTGCCCCACGGCGTGCTGTATCGATCGGTGAAGTAGGGGGCGAACTCGGCCAGATAATTGCCTTCCGGTCCCAGGTGATTGTAAACTACGTCGAGCACCACCGCGAGGCCCGCGCCGTGAGCCGCGTCGACGAAGCGCTTCAAGCCTCGCGGCCCGCCGTAGCTGCTCTGCGCGGCGAACGGGTGCACGCCATCGTAGCCCCAATTCCGCCGTCCGGGAAACTCGGCCACGGGCATCAGCTCGATCGCCGTCACGCCCAATTCGCGCAGGTAGTCGAGCTGCTGCGCGGCTGCTTCGAACGTCCCCTCCGCGGTGAAAGACCCGACGTGGAGCTCGTATAGGATCAGGTCGGCCGTATCGATGCCGCGCCAGGCGCCGTCCGTCCAGTCGAAGCGGCGATCGACGACTCGGGAAGGTCCGTGCACGCCGCCCGGCTGCCAGCGGCTGACGGGATCGGGCCGGTCGCGCTCGCCGTCCAGCCGATAGAAGTAGTCGGTGTCGGGCCCGACGCCCGGCACGACCGTCTCGAATACGCCGGACGCGTCGCGTGCCAACGGATATGCCCTCTCCTCGGGACCCGGCTCGATCACTACACGGAGTTCTTGCACGAGCGGTGCCCAGACCGAGAAGCACGTCGAGCCGTCGTCGAGTGGAGTAGCACCGCGCTCGAGAACCCAGGCGCGAGCCATCAGTCCGCCGACCACTCCTGCATCAGGTCGGTGATACCGCGCAACGGGATCGCCACCCAATCAGGCCGATTGTTGAGCTCGTAGGTCAGTTCGTAGAGCGCCTTGTCCAGGGTGCAGAGATCCAGGAGAGCGGCGAACTCGTCCTCACCTTCCGGGAGAATGCCGGTGTCCCGCGCCGCCTCGAGGTAGGCGCTGAGAAACCTGGCCGACACCCAACGGTACCAGAACCGGACCCAAGGTTCGAGGACGGGCACGTCCTCCGGGCGCATGTGACCGGAGATCAGCGCCGACACGGCGGCATAGTCGAACGAACGCAACATGCCGGCCACGTCACGTAGCGGCGAGCGCTTGAGGCGGCGCTCGCTGATCGGGCGCGCCGGCTCCCCCTCGAAGTCCATGATCACGAAGTCCTTGCCCGTGTGGAGGACCTGGCCCAGGTGGTAGTCACCGTGGCAGCGGATCCGCTGGCCGCCGACCTTCTTGTCCACGACCGCGCGCAGGCGGTTGTCGATCCGTTTCGACATCCCCAGCACGGCGCGGGCTTCGGCTCGTATCTCCTCCGGCAGACTGCTGACACGGTCGCGCAGGGTTCGTGACGCCTGCTCGAGACGCGTGCGCGACGCCTGATAAAGCGAGCGCCGGTACATGGCGTTGATCGGCTCGGGCGCGAACTCGGGAACCGCGTGTCGCGAGGCGAGTGCCACGTGCAGTTCGCCGGTGCGCTGACCGAGTGTCCGTGCGAACTCCAGGTACGCGCCGATCATCGCATCTGCGATCGGCGAGATCTCGGCATGAACGTCCTCGATGACCGAGCTTCGCGGCGCCAGTGGTGCATCGCGCTCCAGCGGCGAGCGGGCGAGCACGCGCTCGAAGTAGCCGCCCAGAGCATCGAGCGTGTAGCTCCAGGCGTCACCTTCGTTGGGCACGTATTCCTGAAGCACGGCCAGCGTGAGCCGCTCGCCCTCGATGGGAAAGTACTCAATGGCGCCTGCCAACCGCGGGACGTGCTCGAACGAGCTACGCTCGGTAAGGAATCTGCCGATCTCGAGGTCGGGGTTGACACCCTCCTCGAGCCGGCGGAACAACTTCAGGATCAAACGGTCGCCGTAGACCAGCGAGCTGTTGCTCTGCTCGGCGCTCAGCAGGGCGGGCCTCAGCCCGAGCTCTGTGGGCCCGCGCAGGGCGCCGAACTTGCGCGTGCGGCTCGAGCGTACCCCACCGGCGCGCCCGGCCCGGCGCCGCCGACGCGTCACTATGTCGAGCAGCGTGTCGCCGAAGTCCTCATTGAGAAGCGCGTCGTACAGTATGCCGTCGATCGTGGTCTCGGACCGCTGGACTCGTAGCCGCGTGATCACCGAGCCCGGCTGATCACGGAGGAGCTCGTCGGCACGCTCGGCCTCGGCGAAGCCGATCGGCAGTTGGTAGGTGTCGGGATCCCCCTCTCTGTAGCTGACCTTGACCAGTGTCAGATAGGTGAACGAGCCGTCATGGTCGATCGGCACCGTCTCTATGATCGAGCTCGATAGCACGCGCCGGGCCTTGCCCGCAAACCAGCGCCGGCTCTGTAGGTAACCCGGCAGAGTGCGTTCCAGCCGCGCCAACCCTTTGTCCTCGAAGGTCGCCTGCCAGCTGCCCACGACGCTGAGCTGCGGCCGGTCGCGGTAGCTGACGACGATCGGCTCGTCGGCGGCCCGACTGGTCTCGAGCTTGAACCAGTAGAACGTGTGGGGACCGAGGGTGAGGAAATAGGGGGACTCGCCGATCTGCGGGAACTCCGTGCGGCCGAACACCTCGACCGGCACCATGCCCTTGAAGGAGGCGAGCTCGAGCTCGACGGCCTGGACGAAGCGCGACAGGTTGACCACCACCAGAATGATCTCGTCCTCCCAGCGGCGCAGGAAGACGAGCACCTTGCGGTTCTCCGGGTGCAGGAACTCTATCGTCCCACGACTGAAGGCGCGAAACTGCTTGCGCACCGCCAGGACCCGCTTCGTCCACCAGAGCAGCGAGTGCGGGTTCTTCTGGTGCGCTTCGACGTTGATTGCCTCGTAGTGGTACTCCGGATCGATGATGATCGGTAGGAACAACTGCTGGGGATTGGCGCGCGAGAAACCGGCGTTTCGGTCGCTGCTCCACTGCATCGGCGTCCGCACCCCGTTACGATCGCCGACATAGATATTGTCGCCCATCCCGATCTCATCGCCGTAGTAGGTGACCGGCGTGCCGGGCAGCGAGAACAGCAGGGCGTTCATCAGCTCTACCTTGCGGCGGTTGTTGCCGAGCAGCGGAGCGAGTCGGCGCCGGATCCCGAGGTTGATGCGGGCCTGCGGGTCGTGAGCGTAGACACGGTACATGTAGTCCCGGTCCTCGTCGGTGACCATCTCCAGCGTCAACTCGTCGTGGTTGCGCAGGAAGATCGCCCACTGGCTGACTTCCGGAATCTCAGGGGTCTGATCCAGGATGTCCTCGATCGGGAATCGGTCCTCCATGTGCACGGACATGAACAACCGGGGCATTACCGGGAAGTGGAACGCCATATGGCACTCGTCGCCGTCGCCGAAGTAGGCGGCGGAGTCTTCTGGCCACTGGTTCGCTTCGCCCAGTAGCATCCGGTCTTCGTAGTTCGCATCGACGTGGCGCCGCAATTCCTTGAGAAACGCGTGCGTCTCCGGCAGATTCTCGCAGCTCGTACCCTCCCGCTCGTATAGGTAGGGCACGGCGTCGAGGCGCAGCCCGTCGACGCCCATATCGAGCCAGAAATCGAGCACCCGGAGAATCGCACGGCGCACCGCGGGATTGTCGAAGTTGAGGTCCGGCTGGTGCGAGTAGAAACGATGCCAGTAGTAGGCGCCCGCCACGTCGTCCCAGGTCCAGTTCGAGTGCTCGAAGTCCTTGAAGATGATCCGCGCCTCGCTGTACTTGTCCGGCGACGCGCTCCAGACATAGAAGTCGCGCGCCCGGCTGCCAGGTGGCGAGCGCCGCGCCTTCTGGAACCACGGGTGCTTGTCGGACGTGTGATTGATCACCAACTCGGTGATCACCCGCAGATCACGCGCGTGCGCCTCGCGCAGGAATGCCCTGAAGTCGCGCAGCGTGCCGTACGATGGATGCACGTCCGTGTAATCGGCGATGTCGTAGCCGTCGTCCTTGAGCGGCGAGGGATAGAAGGGAAGCAGCCAGAGCGCCGTAATCCCGAGATCCTGCAGGTAGTCGAGCCGCTGCGTCAGACCCGGAAAGTCGCCGATCCCGTCGCCGTTGCTGTCCTGGAACGACTTGACGTGCAACTGGTAAATGATCGCATCCTTGTACCAGTGCGAGTCGCCGCTCATTCCGCCTCCGCTCCCGGCTCCGGTCTCACGACGCGCAGCACGTGACCGACGCGCTGCTGCGGGTCGAGACGCACGTAGTTCACCGCGCCGCGCCACTCGTAACGCTCACCGCTCAGCAGGTCCTCGACCTCGTACGGTTGGTCCCCGGAGAGACCCAGGTCGGTCACCGGCACATGGATCGTTGATTCGCGGACCTCGAATGGGTCGAGGTTCACCACCACGAGCAGATCGTTACCCGGGACCGACTTCTTGTAGAACAGGATCTGATCGTTCTCCGAGTGATGGAACGTCAGGTTCGTCAGCTGCTGAAGCGCCGGATTCCGCCGCCGAATTCGGTTGATCGCCTTGATGTCGTCCGCGATGTTCCCGGGCGCGTCCCAGTCCCTGTACTTGATCTCGTATTTCTCCGAGTTCAGGTACTCCTCGCTGCCCGGCTCGCGTGGCTCGTTCTCGCACAGCTCGAACCCGCTGTAGATGCCGTAGCTCGGCGAGAGGGTGGCCGCCAGTAGCAGCCGTACGCGGAAGGCGGGCCGCCCGCCCTTCTGCAGGTACTCGTGCAGGATGTCGGGCGTATTGGCGAAGAAATTGGGACGCATGTACTCCGCCGTCTCGGTGGTCGCCAGCTCGGTCAGGTATTCGCGTAGCTCGTGCGGTGTGTTGCGCCAGGTGAAGTAGGTGTACGACTGGGTGAAGCCGAGCTTGGCGAGGCCCTTCATCCGGGCGGGTCGCGTAAAGGCCTCGGACAAGAGGATCACGTCTGGGTGGTCGCGGCGGATCTCCGCGATGACCCACTCCCAGAAGGCGAAGGGCTTGGTGTGCGGGTTATCGACCCGGAAGATTCGCACGCCGCGTTCGATCCAGAAGAGAAATATGTCCCGGCACGCCCTCCACAAACCGGGCCAATTCTCACTGTCGAAGTTAAGCGGATAGATGTCCTCATACTTCTTCGGCGGGTTCTCCGCGTACTTGATGCTGCCATCCGGGCGCATCGTGAACCACTCGGGGTGCTCCGTCACCCAGGGGTGATCCGGCGAGCATTGGAGTGCGTAATCGAGCGCGACCTCCAGGCCGAGCCTCTTAGCCGCCTTCACGAAGCGCTCGAAGTCCGCCAGGCGTCCCAGCTGCGGCTCGACCGCCGTGTGACCGCCGGATTCGTTGCCGATCGCCCAGGGGCTGCCCGGATCGCCGGGCCCCGCCGCCAGGCTGTTGTTCCGGCCCTTGCGGTGAGTGGAACCGACCGGATGGATCGGCGGCAGGTAGACCACGTCGAAGCCGAGGTCGGCCAACCTCGGCAACTGCTCGGCGGCCGTCTCGAACGTGCCGTGCACGCCCGGTCGCGGACCCTGCGAGCGCGGGAACATCTCGTACCAGGCGCTGAAGCGGGCCGGCTCGCGGTCGACCGTCAGCGATAGCGGGGGCTCGTGGCGGGTCAGCCCCGCCGGATCGGGGAACCCCGCCACCAGGCTCGCCAGGTCGGGGTCGAGCGCCAGCCGCGCGCGCTGGTCGATGCCGGCGCCCTCGCTCTCCAGCCACTCGGCGGCGGCGAGCAGTTTCTCCCGCGCTGTGCCGGCGGCGTGCTCGCTGGCCTCGCGCACCAGCGCCGCCCCCTCGAGCAGCTCGACGTGTACGTCGAGCCCGGCGCGCAGCTTCTTCTCCAGCTCCGAGCGCCAGGTGGCGAAGCGGTCCGGCCAGGTCTCGACCGTGTACAGCCAACGGCCGACGCAGTCGACCCGGAAGGAGCCCTCGAAGCGGTCGAAGTTGATGTCGTAGTGCATGGGGAACGAGATCCAGGCGCGGCGGCCCGGTTCGCGCACCATAAGGCGAGCGGCCAGCAGGACATGCCCGTCCATGAAGACGGTGGCGCGTACGTGACAGACGTCGCCGACGATTCGCTTGGCCGGGTAGCGGCCGCAGTCGATCTGCGGGGCGACGTCTTCTATGACCAGCCTGGGCGGGTTCTTGGGCAATCCCATGGCGCGAAAGCCGCTTCGTTGCTCCGGTCTCAGTGGGAACGCGACAGCAAAACATATCCGGACAGCGCCAGTCTGCAATCGGAGTCCGGCCGGATCGGGGGAGAGAGTAGCGGACGGTGGCGGCGGCGCTGCGGAAGCTGCCGGTCTAGCTCGCGGCGTGGCTCGACAGGGACACCATG
>JASFTY010000043.1:0-13319 GCA_050050535.1 Gemmatimonadales bacterium
TCAGGACCGTCTTGAGATCGCGGTCTGCGCCCAGCACAACAACGGCGGGCTCCGCGCCAACCTGTGGTGGGAGTCGAACCTCGCACATCTCTTCCCTGTGGGTGAGGTGTGCGGGACCCACGGCGTCAGACGTCCCGGTGGCGCGGCGCTGAATTCGGGGCAGGTGGGTGGCATCCGGGCGGCGCTCTATATCTCGAAGAACTACGCCGAGGGACCCTTGCGGGTGAGCGACTTCGCAGCCGCCGCCGAGCCTCAGGTCGAGGCGTGCCTGGCCTTCTGTAAGCAGGCCTGCAGCGAGGCCGAGCGCGCGACCCCGCTCACCCCCGCCCGGGTGATCGGGGAGATCCAGGCCCGCATGTCTCGCAGCGCCGCGCACGTGCGGGAGCCCTCGGCGGTGAGTGAGGCTGCCCGGGCGGCGCGCGGGCTGCTCGACCGCTTGCCTCGCGACTTGAAGGTGAGTCGCGTAGAATCGTTGCCCGTCGCGTTTCGGGCCGCCGATCTCTGCCTGACCCACTGGGTCTACCTGGAAGCGATCCGGGCATACCTGGAGGCGGGCGGCCGCTCGCGTGGCTCCGCCCTCGTCCTCGACCGAGAGGGTGAGCTACCGTGCCCGAGCCTGGACGACGCATGGCGCTTCAGGCGAAATGAGCCCGGTGCGTCGATCGATCGCGAGGTTCTCGAAGTGTGGATGGATGCACAGGGCGAGGTGGAATCACGGTGGGTTCCGGTGCGTCCGGTGCCAAGTGACGAAGGATGGTTCGAGCAGGTGTGGCGCGACTACCGCGAGGGTCGCGTGATCGAGTGAAGGGCGGCGGAAAGGAGGATAGCGGTGTCGGAAAGACCTTGCGCACTGGTAACGGGTGCCGCCCGGGGCATCGGTCGCGCCATCGCCATCGCTTTGGCGCGGGAAGGGTACGATATCGTCGGCAACGATCTAGGTTACGATCCCGACGATCGCGCCCGCGGACTCGCCGAGACCCAGGTCCGCTGTGAGGATGCGGGCGCCGCATTCCTCGCCGCGCCCGCCGACATCGCCGACCTGGCGACGCACGAGAGCCTGATCGATTCGATTCTCGACCGTTTCGGTAGGCTGGACCTGCTGGTGAACAACGCCGGTGTCGGCCCGCGAGAACGACTCGATTACCTGGAGAGCACGCCGGAGAGCTTCGACCACGTCATCGGTGTCAACCTGCGTGGGGCGTTCTTCCTCACGCAGCGCGTGGCCCGGCAACTGGTGAAGCAGGTCGATGAAGGCCGGGCGATCAGGCCGGCCATCGTGTTCATCACGTCGATCTCGGCCGATACGTCCTCGCCGCCCCGGGCGGAGTATTGCGTCTCGAAGGCCGGGCTGAGCCAGCTGGCCCGGATCTGTGCGCACCGACTCGCGCCCCACGGTATCAATGTCTACGAGGTACGGCCGGGCTTGATCGCCACCGACATGACCGCACCCGTGAAAGACAAGTACGACGCGCTCATCGCCGAGGGCGCCGTGCCACAATCGCGCTGGGGCCAACCGGAGGACGTGGGGCGCGCGGTGGCGGCGCTGGCGCGAGGCGACTTCTCGTACTCCACCGGCGTTACCTTCGAGGTGAGCGGCGGCATGAACATCAAGCGGCTGTGATAGCTAACCGATCGACCCGAGCGGGAGGCGAAGGTTGAGTAAATCCGAGGCCCTGTGGCGCACCCTGGAGCGCGGCCGCCTGATCGCACTCCTCAATCCGAGCAGTCCCGAGGCATGTGTAGCGGCCTACGAGACGCTCGCGCCTCTGGGTGTCGTGCTGGAGATCGCATTCCGCAGCGAGCACGCCCTTCCGGGCATCGAGGCGGTGCTCCGGAGCCACCCGGACGCGCAGTTGCTGGCGGGTACCGTCCTCACGCGGGCTCAGGCCGAGGCCGCGTTGCGCGTCGGTGTGGCGGGCGTCGTCTCGGCGGACTACGTGCCGGGCGTGGTCGATGCCTGCGTGGACGCCGACGTGATGTGCGTGCCCGGCGGCTTGGCCGACTGTGGCAAGCAGCTGGTCCAGAAGGCCGAGCTGTACGGCTGGACGTTGGAGCAACTGCGCGAGCGAAAGCCGTGGCAGTGGGTCTACAAAGTCTTCCCCGCCATGGCGGACGAAGACGCGGTGCGTGAGACCGTCAAGGCGTGGCGTGCCGTCTATCCCGGGGTGCGAATCGTCTACACCGGTGGCGTGACCCTGGAGAACGTGGGGCGTCTGTCACAACACGACCCGCAGGGGATCTTCTGTGGCTCGGCGCTCACCCGTCACCTGGATGATTGCGACCGCATGCGCCGTGATGCAGAACGCTGGCTCGAGGCGATCGTCGAGCGACGGTCGGGCGCCGGCCGGTCGGCGGCGCCAGCGCCGGCGCCCCAGGCGGGTGAGGCGGATGTTCCGAGCGCCGCGGCGAAGGGCGTCGTCACCTTCGGCGAGATAATGCTGCGGCTGTCGCCACCGGTGGGAAGTCGGTTCCGCCAGGCGACCAGCTTCGACGTGACCTACGGCGGTGCCGAGGCGAACGTCGCCGTCTCGCTGGCCCAGTGGGGGCTGCCATCACGCTATGTGACCGTCGTGCCGGTACACGACCTTGGACAGGCGGCGGTGGATAAGCTGCGCTCGTTGGGCGTCGATACGTCTCATGTGCTGCGCGGCGGCGACCGCATCGGGATCTACTTCCTCGAGCACGGTGCGTCGCAACGGCCGTCGCGCGTCATCTACGATCGCGCCGACTCGGCGGTCTCACGTATCAAGCCCGGTGAAGTCGATTGGGATGCGGTATTCCACGGCGCGAGCTGGTTCCATTGGACCGGGATCACGCCGGCCCTCAGCGAGAGTGCAGCGCAGGTGACGCTGGAGGCGGTCCGAGCCGCGAAGCGGCTGGGCCTCACCGTGAGTGCCGACCTGAACTACCGCTCGAAGCTCTGGTCGCCCGAGCGCGCCCGCGACGTGATGACATCCCTTGTGGGGCAAGTCGACGTAGCGGTCGGTAACGAGGAGGACGCCGCCATCGTGTTCGGCATCAGCGCCGGTGACACGAGAGTCGAGCGAGGTGAGCTGGACCTCGAAGCATACGAATCCGTCGCCCGCCAACTCGTCGAGCGCTTCGGCTTGCGCATGGCTGCAATCACGCTGCGGGAGAGCCACTCGGCGTCGGAGAACACCTGGTCGGCTTGCCTGCACGATGGAAACCAGTTCCTCCGCAGCAGATCGTATCACATACAGCTGGTCGATCGCGTGGGTGGCGGCGACGCGTTCACCGCCGGCCTGATCTACGGTACTTCGACGGACAAGAGCTTACAGGAGGCGCTGGAGTTCGGGGTCGCGGCGTCGTGCCTCAAGCAGACGATAACCGGGGACTTCAACCTGGTCACGGTCGCCGAGGTCGAGAAGCTGGTCGCCGGCGAAGCGGCGGGACGGATCAAGCGATGAGTGGGGCGGACTGGGTGTCGGATCTCAAAGCTGCGGTACTGGAAGGAGACGCGGAGCGGGCGCGGGAGCTGACGGAGCACGTCCTCGATTCCGGCGTGGCACCGGAGCAGGTGCTGGACGCTGGTCTCGTCCCGGCGATGACCGAGGCCGGCCGGCGGTTCGAGGACCAGCGTTTCTTCCTACCCGAGCTGATGCTCACGGCCCGCGCCATGAAAGGCGCGCTCGAGCTGATCAAGCCGCTCCTGGCGGAGCGGGATGTGCCACCCGTCGGCCGGGTCGTCATCGGCACCGTCGCCGGCGACCTGCACGACATCGGCAAGAACATCGTCGCGGCGATGCTCGAGGGCGGTGGGTTCGCGGTGCACGACCTGGGTATCGATGTCACGCCGGCCGCCTTTGCCGCGGCTGCTCGCGAGCACAACGCCGACATCGTCGGTCTCTCGGCTCTGTTGACCACCACCATGCCCGTGATGCGCCAGGTCGTTGCCGAGCTCGAGCGGGCCGGCGTGCGTGACCGAGTGAAGGTGCTCGTCGGTGGGGCGCCCCTGACGGACGCGTACGCCGCCGAGATCGGTGCCGATGCCTACGCGGCCACCGCCGCGGCTGCCGTCGGTATGGCACGGCGCCTGCTGGACGCTGAGTCCGCGGGGCCGACCGCGGCGGCCAGGTCGCGTGAGTCACCCCAGGTCGCTCGGCCGGAACCCGCGACCCGCGCGCCGCGGCGATCCGACCGGGGCCCGCTACCCGCCGCGGCCCTGACGTCGCGTGAGCTGGTGAAGGGTGCGCTCGATTTCCAGGCCCCCGCTCGCCTGCCGCGCCAGCTCTGGGTCTTGCCCTGGGCGGCGAAGCGCTACCCGGAGGAGCTGGGTCGTATCGAGCGCGACTTCCCACCGGACATCACGACGATCCCCGTCTTCTGCAGTGAGCCGGTACCGGGAGGCGGCAACGCCCACACGGTCGGCACCTTCGTCGATGCCTGGGGCTGCACTTTTCTGAACCTGCAGGAGGGCATCATCGGACAGGTGAAGCAGCCCCTGGTGACCGATTGGTCCGACACCGAGCACGTGCGCTTCCCGCGGGAACGACTGGCCATCGATAGGCGGGAGGTCACAGCTTTTTGCGAGGCGACCGACCGCTTCGTGTTGGCGGGCACCTGTCCGCGGCCGTTCGAGCGCCTGCAGTTCCTGCGTGGGCCGGAGAACCTGTATCTCGATCTCAACCGTCCGTCGGCGCGGTTGCGCGAGTTCCTGCAGCGTCTGCACGCGTTCTACATCGAGGAGCTGACACTGTGGGCCGAAACGGAAGTCGATGCCCTGACGTTCATGGACGATTGGGGGAGCCAGACCGCGCTGCTGGTCGCGCCGGAACTGTGGCGCGAAATGTTCAAGCCTCTCTACGCCGACTACATCGCGATCGCCCACGAGCACGGCAAGTACGCCTTCATGCACTCCGACGGTTACATAACGGAGATCATCCCCGACCTGATCGAGATCGGGCTCGACGCGCTCAACAGCCAGGTCTTCTGTATGGACCTCGAAGAGTTGGGCAGGCGATTCGCGGGTCAGCTCACGTTCTGGGGCGAGCTCGACCGACAGCAGATGCTGCCGCGGGCGACGACCACTGAGATCGCGGAGGCCGCGCGCAGGCTACAGGCGGCATTCCATCGCGACGGTGGCTTCATCGCCCAGTGCGAGTTCGGGCCGGGCGCGCGGCCGGAGAACGTATACGCGTTCTTCGCCGCTTGCGCGGGAGGGTGAGGTCGCGTGTACTTGTTGGGACTCCACCTAGTCGACGTCGCGATCATCTTCGTCTACGTAGTGGTGATCATCTGGATCGGCCACTGGGTCGGTCGTCGGATGAAGAGCCAGACGGACTTCTACCTCGCGGGGCGCAAGCTAGGGAAGCTCTACCAGTTCTTCCTCAACTTCGGTCACTCGACCGACGCCAACCAGGCGGTCGGTGTCTCGCGCGAGATCTACCGCCAGGGACTCGGCGGCATGTGGATCCAGTTCCTGGTTCTCTTCCTGACCCCGTTCTACTGGTTCACCGCGATGCTCTTCCGGCGCGCTCGTCTCGTCACGACGGGCGACCTGCTGGAGGAGCGGTTCGACAGCAAGTTCCTCGGCGGGGCCTTCGCGGCGTTCACCCTGGTGATGACGCTGATCGGGGGCGGTGCGAGCTACATGGTCGCCGGCAAGACCATGATGGCGCTCACCCCGAAGGCCGAGAGCGCGTACACCGCTGCCGAGGCGGCGAGCGTCGCAGGGTTCCGCGAGTACCGCGAGCTGCAGTCCCGTGTGGCCGAGGGGCTGACGCCGGCCGAGCTGGAGCGCTACGAAGAGTTGCACGAGCGGGCCAAGCGCGGTGAGTTGCGTGGGCTGATCTCGTACACGGATCCGCTGGTGTTCTACATCGGCTATGCCCTGATCATCGCCATATACACTATGCTGGGTGGGTTCACCGCGGCAGCGATCTCTGATGCCATCCAGGGCGTGTTGATCGTCACCTTCTCGCTGATGTTGATCCCCATCGGACTGAGCGAGTTGGGTGGGTTCGAAGGGCTGCACGCCCGGGTGCCCGACTACATGTTCGCGCTATTCGGGTCGGCGGCGTTGAGCGAGTACGCCTGGTACACCATCCTGGCCATGGTCATCGCGAACCTCGTGTCGATCATAGCCACGGCGCCGATGATGCCGACGTACGGCTCTGCCCGCGACGAGATGACCGCCCGGGTCGGCGTGCTGGGGGGCATGTTCTTCAAGCGCTTCATCATGCTCTTCTGGGCGCTGGCCGGCCTCATCGCCATCGGGCTGTACGGTGGCGCCTTGGACGATCCGGATCAGATCTGGGGCTTGATGACGCGGAGCCTGCTGTTCCCCGGCGCCGTCGGGCTCATGCTCGCCGGCGTGCTGGCCGCCAATATGTCGTCACTCGACGCTCAGGCTGTCACCAACTCGGCCCTCTTCGTGCGGAACCTCTATGAGCCGGTTCGTGAGGGACGCTCGGAGCGGCACTACATCAACACGGGTCGCGTGGTGATCGCGGCGCTTCTGTTGGGCGGCGTCGTGACCGCGCTCTATGCCGACAACCTGCTCCACCTGTTCAAGTACTTCATCTCGCTGCCGGCGGTGTTCGGGGCCGCGATCTGGGTGGGCTACGTGTGGCGGAGGTTGACCAAGACGGCGGTGATCGCTCAGGTGGTGATCTGCTTTACGTTGTATGCGATCATCCCCAACGTCTTCCCCATGATCCCCGCCCTGCGCACGCACGAGGCCCTCACGGCGCAGACGACGTCCCGCGAGGTTACCGTCGTGACCGGTGCGCTTCAGGAGGATGTCGACGCGGGGAGGGCACGGGAGGTCGGCGAGAGCATTCGCAAGGTGCACCGGATGGAAGCGACGGGGATCTTCTTCGAGAACGTGGTGCGGACGGACCCGGAGGATCCGGATTCGCCGCTGGAGGGGCTCGGCCGCTTCCACGCCGAGATCTGGATGCTGAGCTGGTTCGGGATCGACCTATCGGGCTGGTCCAAAGCGCAGCTCGTCGCCGCGCGGTTCTTCTTCGACGCGCTGTTTCCGTTCGTGCTGCTGTTCTTGATCAGCCCCTACACTCGCCCGGTCGACAAGAGCCGGCTGGATCGATTCTACGGAAAGATCCACACGCCGGTGCAGCCGACGCCGGACGAGGACGATGCTGCGGTAGAGCGTGCGGCTCGGCATCCCGGGGACTTCGAGTCGAAGAAGATCTGGCCCCGCTCGAACTGGGAGATCTTGAAGCCCCGTTGGATTGACGCGATCGGCTTCGGCGGCAGCTGGGTCCTCGTCCTTCTGGTGCTGGCGCTGCTCTGGCTGATGGCGCGGATCGGGTCGTGAGGGCCTCGCGCGAGCAGTTTTTAGGATAAGTACGGATGGGAGTCCCCAATGAGTGACGCGATCAGCAACCGCCGGCTCTTCCTGAAGCAATGCCTGGCCGGAGCGGCGGTGGTGGCGGCCGGCCCGGCGGCCTGTAGGCAGCACGAATCGCGCTCCGACACTGCGTCGTTCGCCGAGGCCTGGCGATCGGCGAGCAGCGAGCCCGAGCGTTGGCGAGCCGTGCGCGACCAGTTCCTGCTCGAGCCCGGATACACTTACCTCAACACCGCTGGCCTGGGCCCGTCGCCGCGGCCGGTGATCTCGGCCTACCAGGAAGGCTGGCTTGAGCTGGAAGAACGCTGCGAGACCGGTCACGGGCGGCGCGCCGAGGTCCGCGGCCGTGTCTGCGAGTTTCTGGGCTGCGGCGCGGACGAGCTGGCGTTCACCCGCAGCGCCACCGAGTCGATGAACCTCGTCGCCCGTGGTCTGCAGCTGGCCGACGGCGACGAGATCGTGATGACCACTCACGAGCATCCCGGCGGCGCCATGCCGTGGTTCGGTGTGCGCGAGGAGACGCCGATCGAGACTCGGCTGATCGAGCCCGGCGCCGGCGGCGCCGACACGCTGGAGCGGGTGCGTGGCGCGCTGACAGCGCGCACGCGCGTCGTCATGATGTGTCACATCACCTGCACGACTGGCACGGTGATGCCGGTGCGCCAGATCGCCGAGCTATGCCGGGCGCGCGGCATCGCCAGCGTGATCGACGGCGCGCAGGCGATCGGTCAGATTCCCGTCGATCTTCGTGCGCTAAGCTGCGATTTCTATGTGGCGTCAGGCCACAAGTGGACCCTCGGGCCCAAGGGGACGGGCTTGCTGTACGTGCGCGACGAGTGGCTGGACCGCTGGCGGCCGTCGTACGTCGGCGCCTATTCCGACTCACGATTCGACCTCGCCGCCGGCATCTTCGAGCGGCTGCGTGCCGCGTCGGCTTCCGAGTACGGCACGCGTAACACGCCGCTGGTGGTCGGGCTGGGTGCCGCGTTCGATTTCCTCTCGACCATCGGCATGGAGACGGTGGCGGCGCGCGGCGCAGAGCTGGCGGCACGGTTGCGCGAAGGCCTCTCGCGACTGCGCGACGCGGAGATCCTGACGCCCGATGATGCGGCGGCCGCCATCCTGACCTTCCGCCTGCCAGCCGCCGGCGGTGATCCGTGGGATTGGTGCAACCGTCTGCGCCGTGAGCACGGCCTGCGGCTGCGTCCCGTCGGCGAAGCCGGACTGGATGCTGTCCGCGCGTCGACCCACATCTTCAATTCGGAGGAGGAGGTCGACCGACTGGTCGAGGCGCTGGGGACCCTGCTGTGACCGATGCACTGAAGGCTGTCGGGAATCGTTAATGCCAACGAGTGAGAGCCAAGCCATGATGCGACGACGAGAGAACCGGCAGGCGGCTGCCGCCGCCGCGCTGAGCGGTTTGCTGCTGAGCTGCCTCGCGCTGCCGAATCCCGCGCAGGCGCAGGAGCGCGATCTCTACCTCTCCCTGGCCGAGCGCGCCTTCGAGGAGGGGCTGACTTCCATACCGGCACAGGTAGAGCGCTGGAAGCAGACCTGGGAGCCCGAGCCGGAGTGGGGCTACGCACCGCCCGGCGGACCGCCCTATTTCGCCCGCCTCGCCGGGTCGCTGTACAGCCTGACCGGAGAAGAGCGCTACGCCCGCGAGGCGATCCGCTGGCTGGCCAGGCATCATGAGTTCAAGGAGTACTTTCCCGAGGAGATGCACGGCGCTCGGCCCGACTATCGGGACGGGGTCCCGACGCTGACCAACTTCTTCGAGGTGGCCTCGTTCGTCGAGGCTTACCTCTTCATAAAGGACAGCCCATCGCTCATAACCGCCGAGCGCCGGCGGATCCAGACCAGCATCGCCGAGGCGGCGAACTACATCTTCTTCTTCCCCGAGTGGGGTCCGCACAACCGCGCCATGCTACGCGCCTACGCCTTGCTCCTCGCGGCGCGCGCTGTCCCGGACCACGCCAACGCCCCTCGATGGGACAAGCTGGCCCGAGTGCTCGCCGCGGACAGCTGGGGCAAGTGGGAGGAGGAGGACGCCCAGATCTACCACCCAGTGTGGCTGATCTCGCTGGTGCGCTACGCCGACCTGTTGGGCGACAACTCGCTCTTCGACCTGCCTACGGTACGCTACTACTTCGACTACTTCACACACCTGCTCGACCCCACCGGCATGGTCCCCGACTTCGGGGACGCACGCTGGCACGCGAATTGGGCCTGGTACGTCGCCCTGCTCGAGCGTGCGGCGTCAGAATACGATCGCCCGGAATACCGCTGGGCGGCGCGGCGCATCTTCAACGCGATGCGCCCACGGGGAGATGACGCTATCGGGATCGGCAACGGCCTGAATCTGTTCGATGCCTACCGCTGGTCGGAGGACGGTCCCGCCGCAGCACCGCCGGCGATGAGCGAAGAGGTCATGGAGGACCTGGTCGGCAAGAAGATCGTCTTCCGCGACGGCTGGGGCGACGACGCGAATTACCTGTTGCTCAACTACCGGGACGAGGGGCCCTACGCCTTGATGGCGCGCGACTACTTGCGCCACACGATCCCGGTGGAAGAAGAGAAGATGCACCATGGGCACTCCGACGAGAACTCGATCGTCCTGATGATAAACGGTGGCTCGGTGCTGCTCAACGACGCGGGCTACCGTCCCCGCATGCCGTCGGGCCCCTACGGTGAGTACCGGGCGGACTACTACCATAACCGGCTCGTATGGCGGACGGGCAAACTGGGGCGCGAACAGTCACTCTGGGATTTCCTGCGCAACTCGGGCGCCTACCGGTCGGTGCGGACGGAGAAGATCGACTTCTGGACGGCGGCCGAGTTCGACCTGAGTCGCACGCGGATCACCGACGAGCGCGACGGCGTGCAGCACGATCGTGTGATCGCCTGGCTGAAGCAGGAGAACGTATACGTCGTCTTCGACGTGGTGAAGTTCCTGGAGACGGACTTCTACACCCTGGCCACCCTGTGGCATTCGACGACGATATTGGAGGAGGGCGACGACTACTTCGTCACCGCCGTCGACTATATCCGTGGTCAGCCGCAGCGGCAGGGCACGGCATTGCGCATCGAGCTGCCGCAGCGCGGCATCCGCCGGCAGGGCAGTTTCGCGATCACGCGCAACAACGAAGAGAACACCGCGGTCTATCAAAACCTGGCCAGCCACTACCTGGCGGGCCAGATCGAGACGTTCGTCACAGTGCTGGTCCCCGTGCCGCGCGGCGACCCGGCCGTCTCGCCCGTCGAGGCGATCCGTGTCATCGAACCGCCCGAGGAGCGTGCGGGCATTGGCGTCCTGCTCGAGCTGGACGGCGAGCAGATCTACGTGTGTGCCAAGACGGACCTGGTTCGTGACATCCTGACGGCGAATGTGCGGCCGCGCTACACGTTCGAATCGGGGAAGGTGAGCTACGGGCCCTTCGCCACCGATGCCGGTTTCTTCTACGCGCGGGTGGGCGACGACTCGCTGTACTGGGGCGGCACGCACCTGGTCGGCGTGCGCTACGAGGGCCACGACCTGTTCACGGCTCCGCCATCCACCTTCACCCTGGAACCGGACGATTGGAACACCGGGTTCGGCCCGGCGAAGTGGCGCTACTGGGAAGGGAGTGCTGAACGGTAGGATGGCGACCCGAACACTGGTCAAGACGGGCGTCGGGGAATTCGACGATCTTGTTCGCTTGGTCGGCTCGTTTCTCCGCGCCGATGTGCTGGAGATGTCGATCGACGGCAAGAAGATCCGGGGCTTCAGGTCGCCCGACGCCAAGTCGCTCTGGATCAGGGACCACTGCGACATGCTTCGCACAGGCCGCTACTTCCTCTCCGACGTGACCAGCGCGGTACAGCATTTCGCCGATACTCAGTCGGCCAGCGGACGGATCTTCGACTACTTTTCCACGTTCCCCGAGAAGCTCCCCTCGGAGAGGGAGAACTGGACCAAGTACGTGCGTGTTCCCGTCGAGGCCGATGTAGAGTACCGGTTCGTGAAGGCCGCGTACCTGGCATGGCAGGCGACCGGCGATGACGAATGGCTAGCGGGACTGTTGCCGCGGATGGAGAAGGCCCTCAACTACATCCGCGAGCACGAGTGGTACTGGGACGAGAAGCACGGCTTGGTCAAGCGCGCCTACACGATAGACACCTGGGACTTCGCCTACACGGCGGGCAGACACGAGTGGCTGCAGTTCCAGATCGATGAGCACACGTTCTGGGGCGTGATGCACGGCGACAATAGCGGCTACTACGAGGCCTACGTCATCATGGCAAGCCTCTATGACCGCTTTGGCGATTCGCAGCGCGCTGACTACTGGCGCGGCCAGGCCGGCGCGCTGCGCGAGCGGATGAACGCGCTGTGTTGGAACGGCAGATTCTACACCCACTTCGTGAAGTTGCGCCCGGTCTCGATCGCCGGGGTCGATGAATCGGCGCAGCTGAGCTTGAGCAACCCGATCGACATCAACCGCGGCGTGGCGACGCACGAAATGGCCGTGTCGATCATAGAGGAATATCGGCGCCGTCGCTCCGAGACCGACGCGTTCGCCGAGTGGTTCTCCATCGACCCGCCCTTTCCCGACGGCGTGTTCGGTGATGAGAAACTCGTGGGCGGAGCCTACGTCAACGGCGGCATCATGCCTCTCGTGGGCGGTGAGCTGGCGAAGGCGGCGTTCGACCACGGGTTCGAGGAATACGGCGTCGACATCCTCAGGCGCTACTACATGCTGGTCTCTGAGAAAGAGGAGACCTATCTGTGGTACTTCCCGGATGGGACCCCGGCCAGCGTTGAGACCAGTACGAGTCCCGAGGCCGAGCCGACCGACGGCTGGGGGTCCAGCGCCATGCTCTACGCGCTCATCGCCGGCCTCGCCGGCATCGACGACGCGGGGGCCTGCTTCGAGGAGGTCCGGCTGGCGCCGCGTTGGCCGGCGGCGCGTGTGGATCAGGCCGAGGTCAGGACGGCATACGAGGCCACGGGCTGCCGGTTCGGCTACACCTATCGCCTGCGCTCGAAGGGGATCGAGCTGGTTGTCCATGCTCCCGGGAGCATTGTGCATTTCCACGTCCTCATCCCCGCAGATGCGTCGCCGCGCTCCGTAAGCGCGGCCGGAGACGAACTGCACTACCGGCCCGTCCAGATTGAGAAGAGCCGATACCTGGATTTCGCCACTCGTGTTCGTGGGGAAGTCAAGGTCGAGATCGATTTCTCGTAGTGGCTGATTATCCACGAGGCACACGGAAATGACGATCGCGGATGCGCTGTCCAGTGTGAAGTCGATACGCCTGGGCGAGGAGCCGGCCGCCCTTCACACGGCGGCGGCCGAGCTGGCTCGCGCGACCGGTGCGGAGATCGCGATCGGTGAGATCAGCGATCCGACCCGGCCGCAGCCGGGCGTCTTTTGCCTGCTGGCTGGTCTGCACGCCACGGCCGCGGCCGCCGACCCGAATTCAGTCTACCTGCGCCTCGATCGGGATGGGTCCGGCTACCTGATCGCGACGCCCGTTCGCCTGCTCTTCGCGTTCGTCACGTATCTGTTGCGGGACCTGGCCGACGATGAGGTCGAGGCGGTAGCTGAGGGCAAGGCCTTTCGGGCGGCGTTTTCGTGGAACCGCTCGACCTACGACTACTTCCTCAATCAAGAGGGTCGCATACAGCGCGGGCTGGATCGGGAAAGCTACGTGCGGCGGCTGGCCGAGTCGGGTTTTACGCACCTGGAGGTGAACGGCCTGGCGTTTCCCGCGGGGCTCGAGAGCGGGCCGCCGGGCGAAGCCTACCCCATGTTCTACACCTATTGCCCGGCGCTCGACCAGTTCGTCTCTAGTGACCTGAACGAGGGGCTCTACCCCGCCGACTACCTGTCGGCCAACCTCGACTACCTGCAACGCAACGCGGAGCTGGCACGGCAGTACGGCTTGGTGCCCGGACTGCTGTGCTTCGAGCCGCGCTCGGTGCCGGAGGAGTTCTTCGAGCGCT
>JASFTY010000044.1:0-13280 GCA_050050535.1 Gemmatimonadales bacterium
TCGTCAACCAGCCCGGGTGGCGGAATTGGCAGACGCGACGGACTCAAAATCCGTTGGGCTTCGGCTCTTGAGGGTTCGAATCCCTCCCCGGGCATTGCGGTATACCTCTTGCCGCACCATCGTGCGGCGCGATCCTGCCCCAACGGGTACGACATAGAAGGAAGGGGACGATGGACTTCAAGGAAGTGAAGATTCCAGAGGGCGACCTCATCGGATATCAGGACGGCAAGCTGATTATCGGCGATCACCCGGTGATCGGCGTTCTGCGTGGTGACGGGATCGGGCTGGACATCTCGCCGGTGATGCGGAACGTGGTCGACGCGGCGGTGGAGAAGGCGTACACGGGTGAGCGCGCCATCGCCTGGTGTCCGCTGTACGCCGGGTTGGAGGGTCTGCATCACTACGGCAGCGAGTTCCCGGACGAGACGGTTGAGGCGATTCGCTACCTGAGGATCGCCATCAAGGGACCTTTCACCACACCGATCGGCGAGGAGACGCACGTCTGCCTGTACTGCGCGAACCAGCAGTTCCATCCGGGCAAGTGCGACAAGTGCGGCAAGGACGACGGCGTTACCGAGCGCTTCCGCTCGATCAACGTCCGCTTCCGGCAGCATCTGGACCTCTTCGCCTGCGTGCGACCGGTCCGCTACTTCGAGGGCGTGCCGGCGCCGAACAAGTACGCCGACAAGGTGAACTTCGTGATCTTCCGCGAGAACACCGAGGACGTGTACGCCGGCTACGATTTCGAGAGGGGGAGCGACACGGCGAAGGCGATCATCGAGCTGATCAAGAAGGCGGAAGGCCGTGAGATCCGCTCGGACTCGGGAATAGGCATCAAACCGATCTCGGTGTTCGGGACCGAGCGGCTGGTGCGGAAGGCGGTCCAGTGGGCCATCGCTCAGGGGCTGCCGTCGGTGACCCTCGTCCATAAGGGCAACATCATGAAGTTCACCGAGGGCTCGTTCGCCAAGTGGGGCTACGAGCTGGCGGAGCGCGAGTTCGGCGACGTGACGATCAGTGAGAAGCGGCTGTGGGACGAGCTGGACGGCAAGCTGCCGGAGGGCAAGATCCTGGTGAAGGACCGGATTGCCGACTCGATCTTCCAGCAGATCCAGACGCGGCCCGACGAGTACAGCGTCTTCGCGCTGCCCAACCTGAACGGCGACTATCTGTCCGACGCGGCGATCGCGCTGGTCGGCGGCCTGGGGCTCGGGCCGGGCGCCAACATGTCGGATGAGGTGGCGCTGTTCGAGGCGACCCACGGCACGGCGCCGAAGTACACGGGCCAGGACAAGGTGAACCCGGGTTCGATCATCCTGTCGGCCGTGATGATGCTGAACCATATGGGCTGGAACGAGTCGGCCGACCTGATCATCCGGGGCATGGAGCAGTCGATCAGGGACGGCCAGGTGACCTACGACCTCGCCCGCTTGATGCAGCGCGAGGGTCGGAAGGATGTGAAAGAGGTCTCTTGCTCCGGGTTCGGCGAGGCGATCGTCTCGCGGATGTAGTCGGACTCGACGTTCGCTGTTGCCACCGTGCAGCCGGGCCGGCCGCTGAGGTCGGCCCGGCGTCTAATAGGGCGATACGGTCTAGGGGAAGAGCCGGGCTACGCTCCAGCCGTCGACCGTTCGCGTGTAGCGCAGGCGATCGTGCAGCCGGTTGGCGCGGCCCTGCCAGAACTCGATCGCGTCCGGGACTAAGCGATAGCCGCCCCAAAACGGCGGCAGCGGCACGTCGGACCCCTTGAAGCGTTGTCTGTGCTCTCGAAAGGCCTCATCGAGCTGCCGGCGGTCGGCGACCGGCGAGCTCTGATTGGAGGCCCAGGCGCCCAGCTGACTGCCGCGCGGCCGGGTCGCGAAGTACTCGCGCGACTCCTGCTCCGAGAGCTTCTCGGCCTTGCCCTCTATGCGTATCTGTCGCTGCAGGCGCGGCCAGTGCAAGACCAGAGCCGCCTGCGGATTCTCGGCAAGCTCGTCCGCCTTGCGGCTCTCGTAGTTGGTGAAGAAGCGGAAGCCCCGCTCGTCGAAGCCCTTGAGGAGCATGAGGCGTGCCGACGGCTTGCCGTCTCTCGAGGCGGTGGCCAGCGTCATCGCCTCTGCCAGGTAAATCCCGGATCGCCTGGCGTCCTCGTACCATTCGGCGAACAGGGCGAGCGGGTCCGGGCCCGCCGTCTCCTCGGAGAGCCCTCTGAGTACGCCGCGGCCCAGGATGAACAGAGACCGAAGCCAGGCTAGGAACGACGTGTGTGCGGGTTCGACTTTCACGATCTATCAGCGTCAGGTTCTCGAGGTTCGATGCAGGGTTGGCCGGCGCCTGCACGGCCGGTGCCCACCAAGATTACCACACCCCGCAGCACGTCTCCAGCCCTCACGAAAACGGCGTTGACCGCCTGTGATCGGATGCTGCTGCGGGTGCGCGACGAATAGAACACGGAGACCGGGGCGGCGCCAGACCGGTGCGGCTCGCCCGCGCGGTCCGATCGGTGCGGATTCGGCCGGGTCGGGTCGGGGTCAGCTGCGGAATCGCCGGACCAACGCGAAGGCCGCGAGACCGACGACGGCAATCCCGATGATCGGGGCCAGGCCGAGCCCGGACCCGTCGGGCGCCCCCTCGGCCTGCTGCCAGAAGAACAGGCCGCCCACGACCGCCAGGCCGACCAGGCCTGCCACGACCCCGGCCAGCATCCCGGCGCTCTTCTTCGAGGCGCCCGTATTCGCCTCGGCCATCCTCATCGCCTGCTGCAGCTCGAGTGGGCTCAGGCGGTGGGTCTGCTGATACTCGCGGATCACGGACTCGAGCTTGTGGCTCAACTCCCGGACCTGGGGAGAGTGATGCGCGACATGTGGCGGCGTCGGTACGTACATGCCTTCTCCTGGTCGGTGGGTACGGGCGCGAGTCCCGCGGTGCGTACTCGTACTAACTCTAACTCAGGTACTCTACGATGAGGTCGAAGAAGTTTGTTTCGTAATAGTCGACGCTCATCCCCATACGGCTCTCGAACGCCTCCTCGAACGACAGGCCCTCCCGGATATCCAGGTACATGCTCTTGACGTCCGATAGCGTCTTGCCGTGACCCTCGGGATCGACGAGGTAGCGGAAGGCCAACTCGAAGTACAGGTAGTAGCGGCCGACCTCAGCCGCGTCATCCACGATCTCCGCCGGAAAGTCGGCCCACGTCTCCACGCTGACCGGATTGCCACCGCCGTGCAGGCCGCCCATCTCGAGCTGCCATCTTTCGACCTCGGAGGCGTACCGCACTTGGTTGGGCGGCGGCCCGGCCACGTAGACGGCGATACCCTCATGAAACCACTTCTCAACGTCGTAGTATTCCCCTTCCGTGCCGACCAGCAGATACTCGATCACGTGCATCAGCTCGTGCGTCAGGAGCTGCGTGTAGAGATCCCTCGTGTAGCCCTCTTCGGCGTACCTCGGTGAATCGGGTGCGTGGACGATCAAGCCGTATCGGTAGGACTGGCCCGTCCAGAACACATCGGTACCCTGGTACCTGAGGGTGAGGACATCGATCCGCTCATCCCCAGCCGGGTACTCGAATTCGTCGTGGCTGGCGATCCCAAGCCGCGTCTTGAGATCTACAAAACGCCCCTCAAGCACCTCGGCGACGTAGATTCTCTCAGCCTGACTGCTGAAGCCGCTGTAGACGACGAAATTGTCGCTCTCGTACGGATGACCGTCGTGCCCGAACTCGAAGCCGGCTGCCATCCACGAGCCGTCCCAGTGTAGCGTCGAGGTCCCCAGCCTGACGATGATCGTGAAGGCGAGGGTATTGGTTTCCTTGCCATCCCATGCCCTCAGCTCCACCGCGTGATGGCCGATGTTCTCACCGCCCGCGAGCCCCGAAAGTACCAGGTTCACGGAATCGAAGCTCAACCACGACGGGAGCGTCAACGCACTCACGAACACCGTGTCGCCCTCCGGGTCCGAGACGCTGACCGTGTCGCAGTACGTCTGATCGTGGTCGATCACACCGAGTGGTCGCTCGATCCTCGGTGCACGGTTGTCATCGCTGGAGGTCAGCAAATCGCCGCAGGCGAGGCAGAGAAGGGCGACCAAGCCGGCCAGCGATGCGATTATGGAGCGGCGGCACCACCGCATTCTGCTCATACTCCTCTTCAGCCAGGTCCTGCCGGGCCGCCGGGGCCGTTAGCGCCCGGCGCGCGGCGCACTATATTAGATAAGCCCTAGAGGGCGGTTTGGCTAGCAGCACGTAAGCGCTTATCTGGCAGTGGATTACGATATGCACCTTCAAGGCGAATCTGATCACGGGATCGAACCGACGGAGCGGGGGCGAGCAACGTGAGCGTGGGTGAGCTGCTCTATCTATCACGAGCCGACGTCGAGGCTGTCGGGCTGTCGATGGCCGAGATCATCGAGGCGCTCGAGGCGATGTTCCTGGCGAAGGGGAAGGGCGAGGTGGAGATGCCGCCCAAGCCGGGCATCCATCCGGGCAAGGACGCGTTCATCCACGCGATGCCCGGATACATCTCGAGCATGGGCGCGGCGGGCATCAAGTGGGTTTCGGGTTACCCGTCGAACGTCGAGCGGGGCCTGCCGTACATCTCGGGTCTGCTGATACTCAACGATCCCGATACGGGTATCCCGATCGCCGTGATGGACGCGACGTGGATCACCGCGATGCGGACGGGCGCGGCGACGGCAGTCGCGGCGAAGTATCTGGCCCGCGGCGACAGCGCCACGTTGGGGATCATCGCCTGCGGCGTGCAGGGTCGCAGCAATCTGGAGGCGTTGATGTGCGTCTTCGATCTGGAGCTCGTGAAGGCATACGACATCGTGCCCGAGATCGCTGAGCGCTATGCAGTCGAGATGGGAGAGCGGTTCGGCGTGACGGTCGAAGTTGTCAAGCATCCGCGGGACGCCGTCGCCGGGCTCGACCTCGTGGTGACGAGCGGGCCGATACTCAAGGAACCGAGCCCGACGATCGCGGCCGGCTGGCTATCGCCCGGTGCGTTCGCCTGTCCGCTCGACTTCGACTCGTACTGGCGGGGCGCTGCGCTGCGCGAGGCGGATCGCCTGGCGACGGACGATATCGCGCAGCTCCGGTACTATAGGACGGCCGGCTTCTTTCGCGATACGCCGGAACCGTATGCCGATCTCGGTGAGATCGTCGCGGGCACCAAGCCGGGACGTACTTCTTCGGACGAGCGCACGATCTCGATCAACCTCGGTCTGGCGCTTGACGACATGGCGACGGCGATACTTCTGTACCGGAGGGCGAAAGGGGCCGGGATCGGCACCGAGTTGCCGCTGTAGCGCGAGCATCCCACGACTCGTGCGAACGGTCGAGGCTGCGCTCATGATCCGGCGTCCTCGGCCCTACTAAGCGCACGCTTCTCAGCGTGCGTATACGAAGTCTCGCCGTCCGTTCCGTAGGCGAGCCACGGGCACGGCTCCACCGACTTCTCCTTCAGCAGGCCGTAGAACGTATAGGCCGACAATCCCGGCAGCCGACGCGCCAGTCGTTCTGCGCCGAGTCTCGTCGGCCACGGATAGAGTGAGGAACCGAGCTGTGCTTTCAAGACATAGCCCGGATGCCGGAGCAGAAAGTGGCGGAAGCTGCGGTGGGCGAAGCCGCGCACGTGCGGCCCTGCGATATCGATGGTCACCGGCTGGCGGCCCACGAGCAGGACTGCGC
This sequence comes from Gemmatimonadales bacterium, assembly GCA_050050535.1. Lineage (GTDB taxonomy): Bacteria > Gemmatimonadota > Gemmatimonadetes > Palauibacterales > KS3-K002. Next base: position 5,675 of record JASFTY010000044.1, read on the forward strand.
GGTTGAGCAGCGACGTGAGGTTGGGGATTCCGACGGCCAACACGCCGCCCACCGCCAGTACCCGGTCCATTTCGGCGAGTGCCCAGAACACGTTCTTCATGTGCTCCAGGACTTGATTACAGATGATCAGATCGACGGAACCGTCGCCGAGAGGTAGCTCATCCCTCTCCAGGTCCACTCGCTCGGTCCGGAAGCGCTGGCGCGCCGCCGTGAGATTGTCGGGGTTGTACTCAACGCCGGTCACGCGGCCGAGCGGAACCCCCAGAGCCTCGGCGTGCTGCACTGTGTAGCCGCCGGCACCGCAACCGACGTCCAGAACCGACCGTAACTCACGGCCGGCCGTAGCTCGCACCAGCAGTTCCGTCATCGCGCCGCCGAGACGGGAATATTCCTTTCTGCCTTCAACGACGACGCTCGCCAGCGAGCGCAGAGCTCTGTAGGATCGCCCGAAGATTCTCGTGCTGCTAACCCTCAACCGAGGAGGGGTCGTGGTCGGGGCTGGTCATCACCGCCACCTTGGCGTTATGAATCGGGTTCGCAAACTGGCGCACAAACTACCCGGTGCCGGGCACGTCGTCCAGCAAGGGCACGAGACTGGAGGGTAACGATGTTGTTTCAGCGAGCCCCCAGAGGGCAGTCGCTTCCCAGGAGAGCAACTGCCCTTGTGGCGGTCACGATTCTGAGTATTGCAGCGCCTCTCGACTCGATGGCGTTCCAGCGGGATGACGAAGTCCCGACGATCGAGAACAAGACCCGCGGCATGGAGCGGTTCGCCGGCTTCTTCGATCTGTACTGGGACGAGTCCGAGGGCAAGCTGTACTGGGAGATCGACCGCTGGGAGACCGAGTTCCTCTACCAGGTGTCGCTGGCGACGGGGCTGGGCAGCAATCCGGTGGGGCTCGATCGCGGGCAGCTGGGCGGCACCCACGTTCTCATCGCGCGGCGCGTCGGACCGACGGTCCTGTTGATCGAGCCCAACTACGCGTACCGCGCCCGCTCGGACAACCGCTACGAGGTCCAGGCGGTCGAGGAGGCGTTCGCCCCGTCCACGCACTGGGGCTTCACGGTCGAAGCGCAGACGGGCGATCGCGTGCTGGTCGACGCGACCGATTTCTTCGTGCGCGACGCTCACGGCGTCGCCCAGCGACTCGAGGCGGCGCGGCAGGGCACCTTCCGCCTCGACCGCAGTCGCAGTGTATTCTACTTGCCTCGCACCGGCGCCTTCCCGCAGAACACGGAGGTCGAGACGTCGCTGACCTTCACCAGCGAGGAACCGGGGCCGCTGGTGCGGAGCACGGCGGCCTCAGGGAACGCCATCACGCTCAGACAACACCATTCGCTCGTCCAGCTTCCCGACGACGGGTACGAGCCGCGAGCCGTCGACCCGAGGGTGGGGGCCTTCGGGATCAGCTTCAACGACTACGCCGCGGCGATCGACCGGCCGCTCGAGGTCCGCTGGGTCGCCCGCCACCGGCTGAAGAAGAAGGACCCGAGCTTGCCACGCTCGGAGCCGGTGGAGCCGATCGTCTACTACCTGGACCGCGGGGTGCCGGAGCCGGTCGCCAGCGCGCTGATCGAGGGCGCCTCGTGGTGGAACGAGGCGTTCGAGGCGGCGGGCTTCATCGACGCCTTCCGCGTCGAGATTCTGCCTGAAGGCGCCGACCCTATGGACTTGCGTTACAACGTGATACACTGGACGCACCGCTCGACGCGCGGCTGGTCTTACGGCGGGTCGGTCGTCGACCCGCGGACCGGCGAAATCCTCAAAGGCAACGTCAACCTCGGAAGCCTGCGGGTCCGGCAGGACCACCTGCTGGGCACGGGTCTGGTCTCACCCTTCGGTGCCGCGATCGGTGAGTGCGACTTGGCCGCGGGACCCACGTTCGACTACTTGGCGGCGGTGGTCGACGGCTCGGATCCGGTGGAGCTGGCGCTGGCTCGCCTGCGCCAGCTCTCCGCCCATGAGGTCGGCCACACCCTGGGGTTCGCCCACAACTACCTGGCCAGCGCTTACGGCCGCTCCAGCGTCATGGACTACCCGGCGCCGCTGGTCACGATTGCAGAGGATGGTACTCTCGATCTGTCGCAGGCGTACGGCGTCGGGATCGGCGCGTACGACAAGTTCGCCGTCACGTATCTGTACAGTGATTTCCCCGAGGGTACCGACGAGGCGGCGGCGCTGGACGAGATCGTTCGTGACGCTCTCGAGCGCGGGGTTCGGTTTGCGAGCGACCAGGACGCGCGGCCGGCCGGCGCCGCTCATCCGCTGGCGGCTCTGTGGGACAACGGCTCCGATCCCGTCGCGATGCTCGAGCACGAGATCGAGGTGCGGCGCATCGGGATGGAGCACTTCGGTGCTTCGGCGATCCGGCTGGGCGAGCCGATGGCGGCGCTCCAGGAGGTCCTGGTGCCCCTGTACCTGCACCACCGCTATCAGGTCGAGGCCACGGCGCACACGCTGGGCGGCGCCGACTACAACTTCGCACTGCGTGGCGACGGCCAGACGACGATCGAGATCGTGCCCGGCGCGCGGCAGCGCCGAGCGCTCGATGCCATGCTGCTGACGATCGAGCCCGAGTTCCTGGCGATACCGGAGCGCATTCTGCACCTGATACCGCCGCGCGCGTTCGGTATGGGCGCCGGCGAGTTGTTCACCAGTCGCACGAGCCCGACCTTCGATCCACTGAGCGCCGCGACGGCAGCCGCCGACCTGACGATCGGATTGATCCTGCAGCCCCAGCGCATGGCGCGCCTGATCGAGTTCAACGCCCGCGACGAGTCGTCGCCCGCCCTCGCCGAGGTCGTCGACCGCGCCCTCGAGGTGAGCTGGTACGCGCCGCCGGAGGAGACGCCATACATGCAGGAGATCCGGCACGTGGTGGAGCGCGTGCTGCTCGACCGGTTGCTGGCCGAGGCGGGAAGCGCCGAGAACACACCGCAGGTGCGCGCAGTGCTGACCGGACAGGTGGCGAGCCTCTCGAACTGGCTCGCCGAGCTCGAGGATCCATCGCCTCACCAGCGCTTGGCGCTGGACGACATCAACCGCTGGTGGCAGCGCAGCGAAGGCACGACGCCGCCGTCGGAGGTGCCGGCGATGCCGCCCGGCAGCCCGATCGGCGGCGGCCGGGAGCGCTAGCCCCCTGGCGCCGACCAAAACATTCGGCAAACATGTTGCGTACGGAGTCGCAAAGAACAGCCAATCCAGTACTGCGTACCGAGCTTGGAGGCGGCCATGCCAGAATCGCGCACCCCTACAGGTGTGCTCCGTGAGGAGCATCAGCTCATCCTCAGAGTGCTGGACGTCGTGCAGGCGTTGCTGGAGAAGGGCGAGGCCGGTGAATGGGATCTCGATGCCTGGCAGGATTGCGTCGAGTTCTTCCGGCTGTTCGCCGACGCCTGCCACCACGGCAAGGAAGAGGATCTCCTGTTCCCCGAGCTCGAGTCGCGCGGGATGCCGCGGGAGGGTGGCCCGATCGCGGTCATGCTGTTCGAGCACAAGCAGGGCAGGGGGTTCGTGGCGCGGATGGCCAAGGCGCTGGAGGACGCTCGCGAGGGCGAAAGTGAGCCGCTGGGCAGGCTGGAACATGCAGCACGCGCCTACCTGCAACTGCTCCGTGCCCACATCAACAAGGAAGACAACGTGCTTTTCAATATGGCCGACCAGATGGTGGACCGGCCAGGGTGCGACCGGCTGTGCGCCGAGTACGACGTAGTCTGCGCGCGCCGCCTCGAGGGGCGAACGAAGGAAGAACTGGAGAGTCTGGCAGGCGAGCTTCTGAGTCGGTACGGCCATCCATAGAGGGGAATTCCCAATACAGTAACCACGATTCGCGGAGGAGTCCGATGAAGAGTACGACACGTCTTGCTCTGCTGAGCCTTTGTGCACTGGCACTGTCGGAGATGCTGGCTCCGGGCGCCCTCGGCGCCCAAACCAAACTGCTCCGCTTCCCGGACATCCACGGCGACCGCGTCGTCTTCATGTACGCCGGCGACCTGTGGACTGCATCGGCGAGCGGCGGCACGGCGACGCGACTGACGGCCCACCCCGGCCTCGAGCTGTTCCCCAAGTTCTCGCCGGATGGTCGCTGGATCGCCTTCACCGGCCAGTACGATGGAGACGAGCAGGTCTACGTGATGCCGTCGACCGGCGGCGTACCGAAGCAGCTGACCTACTACCCGGCGGTGGGCCCGCTGCCGCCACGCTGGGGCTACGACAATCAGGTCTACGGCTGGACGCGTGACGGTACGGCGGTCCTCTTCCGCTCGTCGCGCGGGGACGCCTGGGAGCTGACCGACAGTCGGCTGTACACGGTGCCGCGTGAGGGCGGGTTCCCGCGGGCGGTACCGATCCCGATCGCCGGTGCGGGTGACTATTCGCCCGACGGCCGGCGGATCGTCTACTCGTATCCATTCCGTGATTTCCGTAGCTGGAAGCGGCACGAGGGCGGCTGGGCACAGAACGTCTACATCTTCGACCTCGAGACGAACACCGCGGAGCTGATCGCCGAGCATCCCCGGGCCGACCGTGACCCGATGTGGATCGGCGAGCTGATCTACTTCACCTCGGACCGCGACGGTACCAACAACCTCTACTCCTACAACCCCGCCGATGGTGCCATCGCGCAGCTCACCGACCACCCGACGTGGGACGTACGCTGGCCGAGCCGGGACGAGGCGACCCGGATCGTCTACGAACTGAACGGCGAGCTGGTGATCTACGATGTGGATCGAGCGTCGAGTACTCCGATCTCGATCAACGTGCCGACCGACGGAGTGGCGATGCGGCCGTCGCGCATCAACGTCGCGGGCGACATCGAGGACTTCCAGCTGAGCCCGAAGGGCGAGCGTGCGCTGTTCGTGGCGCGCGGCGATGTATTCACCGTGCCCATCGAGCACGGACCGACGCGCAACCTGACGCGCTCGACAAGCGCGCACGACCGGCTGGCGCGCTGGTCGCCCGACGGGTCGAAGATCGCCTTCGTCAGCGACATCAGCGGCGAGGAGGAGATCTACCTGATCGACCAGGACGGCTCGGGCGAGCCGGAACAGCTTACCAGTGGCAGCGCGGCGCGGCTCTACCAACCCGCCTGGTCGCCCGACGGCTCGCACATCGCTTACAGCGACAAGGAAGGCAAGATCTACGTCGTCGACGTGGAGGCCAGGCGGAAGCGCGAGATCGCCGATGAGAGATCGGGACAGGTGACCGACTACACCTGGTCGCCCCACGGCGGTTATCTCGCCTTCACCCTGACCGACCATTCGGACTTCAGCTCGATCTACATCTACAGCCTGGCCGACCAGCAGCTACACCGGGTCACCGCCGAGTACTTCAACGAGTTCGCGCCGGCCTGGGGCCCGGAAGGCGACTACCTGTACTACATGGCCGAGCGTGAGCTGGCTCCGCAAATCGGCGTCTTCGAGTGGAACTACGTGGTCGACCGCTCGACCTACATCTACGCGTTGGCGCTGCGTGAGGACGTGCCGCACCCGTTCCCACCGCGGAGCGATGAAGTGAGCATCGATGGCGATGGCGATGGCGATGGCGATGGCGAGGGCGAGGGCGCGGAGGATGAGCCGATCGGGATCGAGTTCGAGGGGCTCGCCGAGCGGGTCGTGCGGGTGCCGATCGAGGCGGACAACTTCGGCGGCCTGGCGGCGGTGGAGGGCCATCTGGTGTACTTCCGCGGTACGCCCGGCTACTACGGCCGATCGGCGGACTCGCGGCCCGCGATCAAGATCTTCTCGCTCGAGGATCGCGAGGAGTCGACGCTGGCGGAGGGTGTGGGCGGTGCGGCGCTCTCGTTCGATGGCAAGAAGATCCTGGTCCGCGAGGGTCGCAGCTTCAACCTCTACGACGTTAAGCCGAGCCCCGGCGCGGCGAAGGCGGTGTCGACGTCAGACCTCTACGTCGACCGTGTCCCGGCCGAGGAGTGGGAGGAGATCTTCGAGGAGGTGTGGCGTCGGTTCCGTGACTTCTTCTACGTCGAGAACATGCACGGCTACGACTGGGAGGCGCTGCGCGAGCAGTACCGACCCTGGCTGCAGCACGTCGCCCACCGCTCCGACCTCAACTACGTGCTGACCGAGATGGTGGCGGAGCTCAACGTATCGCACGCCTACATCACCGGCGGTGACTTCGAGATCCCGGAGCGGCCGCGCTACGCGCTGCTCGGCGCGCGCCTCGAGCTGGACGACGGCTCGGGCCATTACCGGATCGCGAAGATCTACGAAGGCGACAACGGCGAGGACCGCTATCGGTCGCCGCTCTCCGAGGTCGGGGTCGATATCTCGGTGGGCGACTACGTCATGGCCATCGACGGCGAGCAGGTGCAAGCGCCGCAGAACATCTATCAGGTCCTACGTCACAAGGCCGGTGACCCGTTGACGCTGACGGTCAACGATCGTCCGCGCACGAGCGGCGCACGTGAGGTCACGGTGACCCCGGTGACGGACGAGCAGCCGCTCAAGTACTACACCTGGGTGGCGGGGAAGCGCCGGCAGGTGGAAGAGGCGAGCGATGGGCGCGTGGGCTACCTGCATATCCCGGACATGGGTGCCAACGGCATCCGCGAGTTCATCAAGTGGTACTACGGCCAGATCCGCAAGGAGGGTCTGGTCATCGATGTGCGCGGCAACGGCGGCGGCAATGTCTCGCAGATGATCATCGATCGCCTGAGCCGGGAGCTGTTGGGCACGCGCTTCGCCCGCACCAACGATTACGTACGTACGTATCCCTACCAGGTCTTCTACGGCCACATGGTCTGCTTGATCAACGAGACGTCGGCTTCGGATGGCGACATCTTCCCGGCCCGCTTCAGGAAAGCCGGGCTCGGTCCGCTGATCGGCGTGCGGACGTGGGGCGGCGTGATCGGCATTACCGGCCACGGTCCGTTGATCGACGGCGGCGGCGTGAACGTGCCGCAGTTCGGTACCAACGACGTCGACGGCAGCTGGATCATCGAGAACTACGGCGTCGCGCCGGACATCGAGGTGCAGAACACACCGCACTCGCTGATCGAGGGGCGCGACCTGCAGCTGGAGCGTGCGATCGAGGAGGTCATGGCGATGATCGAGGCGGACCCGAAGCGGCTGCCCGATCGGCCGGCCGATCCGGTCAAGACGAAATAGACGTATGGGGAATTCGGCAATCCACGGTGGATTGCCGAATTCCCGACCAGAGGGGGTATTCCGATGACGACGCTGAAACGTATGGCAGTCAGCCTCTGCGCTCTCGCGCTGGCGGCGACGCTGGCAGGGGGCGACGCCGGCGCTCAGACCAAGCTGCTGCGCTTCCCCGACATCCACGGCGATCGCGTCGCCTTCATGTACGCGGGCGACATATGGGTCGCCCCCGCGGTCGGCGGCACCGCCAAGCGGCTTACCGCGCACCCCGGCCTCGAGCTGTTCCCCAAGTTCTCGCCGGACGGCCGCTGGATCGCCTTCACCGGCCAGTACGATGGTGACGAACAGGTCTACGTGATGCCGGCGGAGGGCGGCGTGCCACGACAGCTGACCTACTATCCGGCGCGCGGGCCGATGGCGCCGCGCTGGGGCTACGACAATCAGGTCTACGGCTGGACGCGTGACGGCTCGGCGGTGCTCTTCG
>JASFTY010000045.1:0-13260 GCA_050050535.1 Gemmatimonadales bacterium
GCTGGGCCGGCTCTTCAGCGTCGAGAACGCTACGCCGGGCACCCCATACACCGTCATCCTGAGCTACGGTTACTGGCAGAGTCAGTTCGGCGGGGATCCGGGAGTCATCGGCCGCACGCTGAACATCAGCGGACGGGCCCGGGAGATCATCGGTGTGCTGCCCCGGGGCTTCCGATTCCCGTCACACGAACCCGAGGTGTATCTGCCTTACCGCTTCAATCGTGCCTCGCTCACGGTGAGCAACTTCGTGTACTCGAGCATCGCGCGACTCAGAGAGGGAGTGACGATCGAGGCGGCCACCGCCGACCTGGCCCGGCTGGTGCCGGTGGCGGTGGAGAAGTTCCCCGGCGGCGTGACCTTGGAGTTCCTGGAGGAGGCGCAGGCGGCGCCGCTTCTGCGGCCGTTGAAAGAGACGATCGTGGGCGACGTGGGTGACGTGCTCTGGGTGCTCTTGGGGACGGTGGGGATCATCCTGCTCATCGCCTGCGCCAACGTGGCCAACCTGCTCCTGGTGCGGGCCGAGTCGCGCGAGCGGGAGCTGGCAGTGCGGGCCGCGATGGGCGCGAAGCGTCGCCAGGTCGCGGGGCAATTTCTGCAGGAGAGCGTACTGCTCGGGCTGTTGGGCGGCACGGTGGGTTTGGGGCTGGCGCACGCGGGGCTGCGGCTGCTGGTCGCCATCGCACCGTCCGACTTGCCGCGCCTCGACGAGGTCGCCCTCGATCCGGTCGTGCTCCTCTTCACTCTATGTATCTCGATCCTCTCGGGGGTCTTCTTCGGGCTCTTCCCGGTCCTGCGCTGGGGGCACGCGGATCTGGTGAACGCGCTCAAGGAAGGGGGGCGCGGCTCGGGCGCCGGTCGCGAACGTCACCGGACACGGAACGTACTCGTAGTGGGACAGATCACTCTGGCGCTGGTGCTGCTCATCGGGTCGGGCCTGATGATCCGGAGTTTTCAGGAGATCCGCCGGGCGAACCCGGGTTTCCGGAATCCCGAGGAGGTTCTCGTGCTGGCCGTCTCGGTCCCCAGCTCCGCGGCGCAGAGCCCCGACGAGGTCGTGGGTACCTACGAGCTGATCGCGCGCCGGGTGGCGGAGGCCCCGGGCGTGACCTCGGTGGGACTATCGAGCTCGGTCACCATGGACGGCCGGGGCGGCTACGATCCCATCTTTGTCGAGGATTTTCCGCTCCCCGAAGGTCAGCTACCGCCGATTCGCCGCTTCAAGTGGATCGGCGCCGGATACTTCGAGACGATGGGCAACCCCATCATCGCCGGGCGCGCGCTCACCTGGACGGACATCCGCAATCGAGCCCGGGTGCTGCTGGTCACAGAGAACTTCGCCCGCGAGTACTGGAGCGACCCGGCCGCCGCCATCGGCAAGCGGATCGGCACGGGACTGACGCCGGGGAACTGGCGCGAGATCATCGGCGTCGTCGGCGACGTGCGGGACGATGGCGTTACGCAGGATCCGGTGGCGACTATATACTGGCCCATGTTGCTGGAAGATTTCTGGGCGGAGAACCGCGGCGACGCGGCGTTCGTGCAGCGGACCATGTTGTTCGCGATCCGTAGCCCGCGGGTCGGGACCGCCGCCTTCCTACGTGAGATCAAACAGGTCGTCTGGTCGACCCTGCCCGACCAACCGCTCAGCTTCGTCCGCACACTGGACGAGATTCTCCGGGTTCATATGGCCCGTACGTCGTTCACACTGGTGATGCTCGGCATCGCCGCCGCCGTCGCCCTGCTGCTCGCCACCGTGGGCGTCTACGGCGTCATCTCGTACGTGGTGAGCCAGCGGACCCGCGAGATCGGCGTCCGCATCGCGCTGGGCGCCGCCTCATCGACGGTGACCGGCATGGTGCTCAGGCAGGGGCTCGTGCTGGCCGCCGTCGGCGTGGCGCTGGGGCTCGCCGCCGCCTACGGCCTGACACGGTTGATGGAGAACCTCCTGTTCGGGGTGAGCGCGCTCGACCCGCTCACCTACGTGCTCGTCGCCGTCGGCCTGACGGCCGTGGCGCTACTGGCGAGCTACCTGCCGGCGCGGCGCGCGGCGGCGGTCGACCCGATGGAGGCGCTGCGGGCGGAGTAGCTACTCGCCGACCGGCGTCTGGGACACCGTCTCCGGGACGTAGCGAAAGATGATCGCGGCGGCGAGCAGGGTGACCACACCGGCGACGAGGAACGGCAGCTCGAAGAAGAAGACGGCGAGCAGGCCGGCGGCCAGCGGCCCCAGCGCCAGACCCAACCCGAACCCCATCGTCAGGATGCTCATCTGCCGGCCTTCGCCGCCGCTGCGCGACAGGTCGGCCGCCAGCGCGAAGGCCGGTGCGGCGATACACGCCGAGGCGACGCCCTGGACGAGCCGCAGGCCGGTGAGCTGGACGGTGCTCGCGACCAGGCCGAGCAGCGCCGTGGCCGGTGCCATGAGCAGCAGGCCGGCGACGATCAACGGTCGGCGACCGACGCGGTCCGAGACGCGGCCCAGCGGGATCTGGAACAGCAGTCGGCTGACCATGAGGGCGGAGAAGGCGACGGCGAACCCGAACGCGGTCTGCTCGAGTCGCGCGTTGAACTGGTTCTCCAGCGTCGAGAGCATAGAGAAGTCGGCGGCCATCACGAAGGTCGCGAAGCCGGCACCGAAGATGCCGGCACTCATTAGCTCACGATCGAAGACTCGGAAGCGACCCGTCGTCTGCGGCGGCGGATCGACACGCACGTCGTGCACCCAGACCTGCACCAGCAGCAGTCCCAGCAGGATGAAGGCGGCACCGGTATAGAAGGCCGCGTTGAAGCCGAACTGCTCGTACACGAAGCCGCCGATCAGCGGGCCGGTCCCGAACCCGATCATCCGCGTCGTGCTGTACACGCCCATCGCACCGCCGCGCGTCTCCTTCACCGTGATCATCGCCATCAGCCCCATCGCCGCCGGGACCGTCATTCCGATGGCGACGCCTTGTAGTAGGCGGAGGGCGAACAGGTCGGTGTAGTGCCGCGCCCAGATGAAGCCCAGCGTGGCCGCCGCCATCAGGACGAGCCCGGCCTGGATGATCACTTTGCGCCGGCCCAGCCGGTCGCTCAACGCGCCCATCGCCGGTTGAACCGCGGTATTTACCAGCCCGTACAGCGAGATCAGCAGGCCGACCCGGACGGTCTCCGGAATCCCGAACCAGTGGACCGGCATCCGGGCCACGTAGAGCGGCAGGATTATGAACAGGATGCTATTGCCAAGCGCATCGCCCAGACGCGCGACCGACAGCGCGAGTACAGCCTGGCTCGCACCGATGCTACGAGCTACCGATCGGATCATCAAACCTCTCGTGTTCGGATCATCCCGGTCCAAAGACGCGCCGCATCACCCCGGGCACCGCCGGCTTCGCGGTCCCGGGCTCAAGTCTATCGCGGCCGCCGGCGTCTGACGCCTGCAAGACCTCCTCTAACAGGTCGCTGAAAAGGTCCCTGGAGTCGGGTCGACGCTGGGGGACCGCGCTCTCCGGTCGACCCGGCAGTCGCGGTCGGTAATTTCCGCGAAGAGATCGGGCAGCGCACCTGCAGACTCGGCCCAAGGATCCGATCGTTCGTCAGCGACCTCCTAAACTAAACAGCGACGGCGACACCCGTCCAACCTGGATCGAGCCCAGGCGAACAGCACACACGACGTATCACTCGTGGCGCGCTCGCCGATTTCCCAGGTTGGTCGCCGCAGACCGACTTGCAGAAGCACGAGGTCCTAGCGATCATGAAGTTCGCCTCGTCAAGCGAAGGTACGTTGGCCGAGCCGGCGTCTGAAACGCCTGCGGCGCCCCCTGGTACGGCGTAGCTGGCTGCCGTACCTTCCAGTCCAATAGCAGGTTGCTGAAGAATGATGAAAGTACTCCGCCAGGAAGGCGCCGGAGTCCACAGACTTTTCCAGCGACCTGATAGTCCTTGAGTCTCGACAGCACCATCCAATCGGCTGTCACCTGCCAGCGCGCGAGGGCACATTGCGAACTCCTCACCTAACTACCTCACTTGCGTTGTTCCTGCTGTTGGTGACGACGGCCTTCGACTGCGGGGACCGAGGAAACGAGGAGACTCGCCCGGGCAGCTCAAGCGCAAGTGCAACGGGAGGTGCCAGCGCGATCGCTGAGTCACTGCAGAGCGCCGGGCCGTCAGGTGACCAGCCGTCTGGGGAGCTTGCAGCGCCCGCAAGAGTGGAAGGCGCCCCCGGCGTCGCGACCGAGTCGCCCCAGGACTACAGCGAGCTCATGGTTGCCGTGGACCAGGTCTGGTTGCTGGTGGTTGACCCGGCCGGACGGCGCAGCGGCTTCCCCGCCGCAGGGGCGGAGAGCATCACGGAGATTCCGGGATCCTACGTCTATCGCGACGCGATCGACGATGATGAGTCGGGAGAGCCCGACCCGGCTTTCACAATCACCGTTGGCTCTCCCCAACCGCAGGAGGGCACCTACCGCATCGTGCTGATCGGCGGCCAGACAGCCGAGGTCACGCTCCAGGTCCGCGCATACTCGACTGACGGTACCCGGCAGCCACGCATAGACTTGCCGCTGGAACTGCCGGCCGCCGTCAGAGCCGAGTTCGACCTGCATTTCTCTCCCGCGCCAGGCTCCACTCCTCGACTGGAACGTGCCACGCCGCCATAGCGGTTGTTGTAGGTCTGCAGCGTTATCGGGCGCCTTTGCCGAGCCTGCCGTCTTGGAGGCGGATCGCTCGCCGCCGGCCAGGGCACAGACGATGCAGTGCCACGATACCATTCGGTCACCCAGCTGCGACTCGTCTGCCGGCCGGCGATGGTCGGCGGCCAGGAGTGGTATAAGCTCCGAGGGAAAGGGGAGGACCTCATGCCGAAACTCGGGGAGTATGGTCTGAAGAGGGCGTTACCCTTGGCGTTGGCCGTTGCCTTCGCTGCCGCATGTGAGGTAGGCGACGGCGGGGACGGCATGACGGGGTCGGCATCTGGACTACGCAGGATTCCGCGGCATTTCTGACTAGTCCTGCGGCAGAGCAGCGCTCGGCGGCAGCCCTGCAGGCGGGAACCGTCCTGGTCTTCCAGGGCGAAATGGCGACTATCACCATCATCTCAGCTGAATGCGCGAGCGTCGGCAGCATCCTATCGGTGTCCGGAGTGCTCAGCGGCGTCGTCTCAACGGACGCATGCAACGGTGTGGGCGCCACGCTGGTCCTCGGACCTGCGGAAACCGACGGGTCTTTGTCCTTCGTGCACTGGGATCCATGTTTTGGGCCCGGGAGCTTCAAGGTCAGCGGCAGCCATCCTTCGTACATCGTATACATGGAGGACGGGTACGGTGACGGGGACTACGACGACTCGGTGCTGTCGGTTCAGCTCATCACGAATTGCAGCTACAACGTAACGCGGCTTAGCCAGGGTGGCGCGTCCGAATGGGCCAACGATCAGTATGACAGCCTTGAAGGCAAGACGATCAGCCAGAAGGGGTGTGCTCTCACCTCCCTGACGATGGCGCTCAATTTCGCTGGCCTGGACATCGATCCCGGTCAGCTGAACGAATGGATGGTCGAAGCGGGGTCTTTCAACCCAAAGGGTCACGTATTGTGGGCAGATGGCGCACGTCAGCAAGCGGGTGACACACGGCTGAAGTGGGGCCATGTCCCCGAGGGCGTCACCCTTGGCCAGCTAGCGCAACAGCTATGCGCAATTGGACACCCGATAATTCTCGCGGTCAAAGGATCGTCGGGCGAGATAGGAACTCACTTCGTACTGGCGACCGGCGTGGAGAATGGCCGCATCAAGATCGCCGATCCCGGTCACTATGATAGAACCTTCTTGGACCACGATGCCTACGACAACGAGTTCGAGCCGCGCGGCTATGTCAAAGATCCGCCCGGAGACATCAGCGCAGTCTACCTTGCCGTAGACAATGCGTACTTGCTCGTGACGGATCCCTCGTTCAGGCAGACCGGTCGTCGCTTCAACGATGTGGTTGTCAGGGAGATTCCCCAGTCAGCGTTCTACCTTGATGCCATCGATGACGACGTGACCGGCGAGCTGGATACAGACTGGACATCGGCAGTCAGCATCATTCAGCCGCCGGAAGGCGACTACATCATTATTCTCAAAGCCACCAAGCCCGGAACTCACCTTCTGCAGGTACGCGCTTACTCACCGGACGGGACCCGACAGCAGCCTATGGACATCCCGGTGACGCTCGACGCAGGAGAGGTACAGGTCTTGGACCTGGCCTACACTGCTTCTCCAATCATCACAGCGGAATTGGACGTCAAGCCGGGCAGCTTTCCGAACTCGATCAATCCGAGAGCGAATGGCGTGATTCCTGTCGCGATCCTCACTTCTGGCGGTTTTGACGCGACTGAAGTCGACGCGTCCACGGTCGAGTTCGGGCCGGGCAAGGCCACCGCGTCACGTGGGAGAGGCCACATCGAGGATGTAGATGGTGATGGTGACCTCGACATGCTCCTGCACTTTAGGACGCGGGACTCGGGCATCCAATGCGGGGACGATGTCGTGAGTCTGACTGGCAAGACCCTGAGTGGAGCGACCTTCGAGGGAAGCAACTCGATAGAGACGACAGGCTGCGACTGAGCGGTTCTTCATAGCTGGCGCGCTTGCCATTGTGCTAGATTGGGGTTCAATGCCTTGCCGGTCCCAGGCTGGTCGACAACAGGGAGTCGTCGAATGAACCGATCGCGAGGGGTGGGCGTTGCCGCGTTGCCGCTCGGCCAGCGTAACCAGCGTGTCGGTCAGGTGAGACTCATCGGCGGCAGGCCCGTGTTCGATGCTGACGACCCGGAGCGCGCTTACGGTGAGCTGGTCCACGCACTGGCCGAGCTGGTGACGGCGGACTTCAAGGTGCTCTGGGTGAGCCAGTAAACGGCGCGAGCGAAAGGGGAGCCGTGAGATGACCCGATACATCCGCGCAATCGTTATCGTCTCGGCGCTCGGGCTGGCCCTGGGGACAGCGGCGCTCGCCCAGACGCCGGAGGCTGAGGTCGTCGCCGTCGTGCAGCGCCTGCTCGACGCCATCAGCGATCGCGACAGCGCATCGTTTCGCGCCCTCGTACTGCCCCAGCTGCAGAACCTCGTCGTCTACACCGAGGACGACTCGGTCAGGCTCGTCTGGCGCGAGACCGAGGGTTCGATCCGCAGCCTCGGCGGCCCGGGCCCGGAGTATCTGGAGCGCATGTGGGAGCCCACCATCCTGGTCAGCGACCCCATCGCCGCGGTCTGGACACCCTACGACTTCTATCGCGACGGCGAGTTCAGCCATTGCGGGATCGACGCGTTTCATCTGGTGAGGACAGCCGAAGGCTGGCGGATCGCTGCTATCGTGTACACGGTGGTGCGACCGAAGGCGCGCTGCCCCGAAAGCCCGCTGGGTCCGCCGGGCGGGCCGGACTGAGATTCGGCTACTGTAGCCCCAACCGTTCCAGCAGGTCGGCAAAGCGCGGGTCGGCCTTGAGCGCTGCGGCGGTGGGATCGGAGTTGATGTAGGAGAGGCTGCCGGGATCTTCCGCGTAGGCGCGTTCCAGGTACTCGAAGGCGCGGTCCAGCTCGCCCAGCTCGCCGTAGACGATGGCCAGCTCCTTGAGCATCTGACCGCGCGGCTCCACCCGCTCCAGCATCGCCAGCGCGTCGGCGCGGCGCCCGGCGCGCGCGTAGGCCCACGCCAGACCGGGCGCATTGAACGGGTATTCCGGCCGCAGCTCCAGCGCCCGCTCCAGCGCGGCGATCCCCTGCTCGACGTCGCCGCTGAGAGTCGAGGCGAAGCCGAGGCTATACAGCGCGCGCGGGTTGTCCGGCTCCAGCTCGAGGACCCTGCGCGCTTCGGCGATCCCGCCCTCGTAGTCGCCGGTGAACCAGAGGCCGCTGGTCAGCGAAAGCCGGTAGCTGATCGATAGCGGGTCCAGCTCGACCGCGCGGCGCAACTGGGCCACCAACTCGTCGAAGCGGCCGACGTCGAGCAGCAGGCGGGCGTAGCGCCGGTGCGCCTCCGCCGAGCCCGGGTTGAGCTGCAGCGCCCGCAGGTGGTGGTGCTCGGCATCGGCGAACTTCAGCTCCGACTCCAGCACGTCGGCCAGCGACGTGTGCGCGTCGGCCAGCGTCTCGTCCAGCTCCAGCGCCCGCTCCGCCGCGGCGCGTGCCGCGGGCAGCGCCTGTTCCGCCGGCACGTAGCCGCTGTTCCAAAGATCGAGGTGGATGTCGGCCAGGCCGGCGTAGGCGGGAGCGAACTCCGGGTCGGCGTCTAGCGCCTGGCGGAATAGCTGGGCCGCGTTCTCCAGCGCCGCCCGAGTGCCACCGTCCGGCTTGTGGTGCAGGTAGCGCCCGCGCGTGTACAGATCGTAGGCCTGCAGGCTCTCCGTGGGACGGGTCGCCAGCCGGACCTCGACCTCGGGCGTCAGCGTCGCGCTCAGCGCCGTAGCGATCTGGCGGGCGATGTCGCTCTGTATGGCGAATATGTTCGCCGTCGTCAGCTCGGCGTTGTACGTCTCGGCCCACAGGTGGCGGTCACTCTCTGCATCGATCAGCTGCACGCTCACCCGCACGCGGTCGCCGGCCCGTTGCACGCTTCCCTCGAGCAGCGTGGCGACGCCCAGCTCGGCGGCGATCTCACGGACGCCCAGCTGCGTATCCCGATACCTCATCACCGAAGTGCGCGAGATGGTCCTCAGCCCGGCGATCTTCGTCAGCTGGGTCAGCAGGTCTTCGTGGATGCCGCTGGTGAACGCCTGGCTCTCCTCGTCGCTCTGCAGGCTGACCAGCGGCAGCACGGCGATCGAGCGGAGAGCGCCGGCAGGCGCAGCGCCGGGCGCCGGTGCGGTACCCGGGCCGAAGAACAGCCAGCTGGTGGCCACCACACCCCATAAGGCGAAGGCGATCAGGCCACCCAGTATCGCGTTCTGCCAGGTGAAGAGCCGCGCGCCACCGCCCGCCGCCGCCGCCGCCTCCTGCGGCGCCGCATCGCCGGCCCGCCATGTCAGTCGCCGCTGAACCAGACTGGTGATCAGAACGACCGGCAGCCCGATCACCAGCAGCGCCAAGGTGAAGCGCGGGAACCAGGCGGGCATGTCAAAGTTGTTCGCCAGAACATCCACCACCTGCAGGGCGATCCACGAACCGACAAGGTACACGCCCAGCACCTGCCACACGGACCGGTGCTGCAGCTTGTCGATGATCCCCTTTAGTCCCAACATCCGTTCACCCTTGGCTTTCGCCCACAACTCGCCACCGGCCGTTTCCCCGCTCGCGCATCCCTCTCCCTCCCACCCTGCATCCCGGATTGCCGGCTACGGCTGCGGCCCAGCAAGCCGAGAAAAATAGCAGTCCGTTTCGGCCACGCCAGGTAATCGCCCCGGCGGCCGCGGTCGCTTGTACATTAAATGTCCAATATACGATCTCAATAGCTCGACGCAATCTTGACAAACACGCGCGCCGCAACGTCGCGGCCCGGCAAGCCTTGTGTGCCCCCTCCCCGTGGCAGTAGGTTGGATGCGCCTGATCGCCGGCCCCCAAATCCCAAGAGTGCGGCAGGAAGCGCTACCTCGAGACCCGGGAGGTCCCGCCCATGTGGTTCGAGTACAAGAAGCGCGTCGCTCCGATCTACCAGGACGAGACGTATCGTCGGCTGTTCGCCACCGCCTCCGGCCGTGACCGTCCCAAGGGCGTTGACAAGCTGAAGAAGATGAAGCTCAAGGGCTCGGACGAGGTGACCGGTTGGCGCAAGTGGTTCGGCACCGGTTCGAGGCGAGGCTCGACCGGCAGATCGCCGACGCCACCCTTGTAGGCGCAGTCGACGAGTCGATGCACGCCCGGCCCGGCTGCTGATCCTCCGGGCCTCTTCCCGCGACGCCGCTCACGTCGAGCACGCCGGCCCGGCGGTCGCCACTCCCCGCACACACTCACACCATTCGGTCCACTCTCGGGACGGAGTGACCCGAGCGGCCGGCCGTCCGATCGGTCGGCGCGGGGGCGTTTCCATCCCCTTCGGCTGAGGCGACCGCCTGCGCCGCCGCCTCAGGCTGCGGTACGCTTCTCGCAATCAAAAACGAAAAGTCAGTCTTCTCAGTCGGCTCTCGACCTTACACCCGAGGCCCTTGGTGTGCCTCTTACCCTGGAGGGTGCAATGGGGGCGAAGTGGAACCTATTGAGTCTCCCGCTGTTGGCAGGCGCAGCGCTGGCGTGCGGCAGCGACGGAGTCGGGCCGGCGCCGGATCAGATCGCCGGCACCTGGACGGCAACGAAGATGGAGTACGTCAGCGTGGCGCAGCCCGCCCAGACCGTCGACCTCATCGACGAGGGCGGCACGGCAACGCTGCTGCTGAACGAGGTCGGCACTTACACCTTCACCGTCACGCCCAACGGCGAGCCGCAAACCGTCGAGACCGGCGACTGGGAGCTGAACGGCGACGTCATGACCGTGACGCCGGACGGCGTCATCTTCGAGTTGCAGTTCGACGTCGCCCTCTCGGGCAACACCTTGAGCCTGAGCGGCGCCGACGCCGAGTACGACTTCGGCGGCGGCCCGGAGGACGCGAAGCTGAATCTGGAACTGGTGCGCTGAGCGCCCGCTCAGCCGACCTCGGTCCCCCGGCCCATAACCTCACTTCCCACGCGCCGTGCAGAAAACCTGCACGGCGCGAATCCCTCACCCGCTCCTCGCCCGCCCCTCCGCCTGAGGCCGCGCGCCGGGGCCGACGGCTTGACTTGCCGGCGGCATGCGCTATACTGTGTATAGACGGCATATACAGTAGGTACACGCCGCCCCGCCGACGCGGCCCCGCTCAGTGAGCCCGTTGCGGCCGACCCAACAGGGACCCGACGCTGGAGTCCGCCGATGAGGATCGTGATCTCGAACGCGTCGCCCGACCCGATCTACGAGCAGATCGTGGGGCAGGTGCGGGCGCAGATCCTGAGCGGCGAGCTGTCGGAGGGCGAGCAGCTGCCGTCGATCCGGCGGCTGGCGCGGGACCTCCAGATCAGCGTGATCACGACGAAGCGGGCGTACGAGGAGCTAGAGCGCGAGGGATTCATCAACACGGTGGGCGGCAAGGGTACGTTCGTAGCGGCGCAGAACCCGGAGTTTCTGCGGGAGAAGCGGATGAAGGCGGTGGAGGAGAAGCTGGCGGAGGCGGTGGAGCAGGCGCGGCTACTCAACGTGGGATCGGACCAGCTGGCGGAGATGCTGCGTCTGCTCTACGCCGAGCACGAATGAGATGGACTACGTACTGGAGATCGAGGGAGTCGGTAAACGCTACAAAGGGTTCGAGCTGCAGGAAGTCAGCCTCGAGCTCCCGCCCGGTTACATCATGGGGCTCATCGGTCCCAACGGCGCGGGCAAGACGACGCTGATCAAGCTGATCCTGAACCTGGTGCGTCGCGACGGCGGCGGCATCCGGGTCTTCGGCCTGGACAATCTGACGGACGAAGCGGTGGTCAAGTCGCGGATCGGCTTCGTACCGGACGAGCCGCGCTATCACGATGACGCGAGGCTGAGGGAGCTGGCCGCGGCCGTAGCGCCGTTCTACGCGAAGTGGGACGAGGGTCGTTTTCGCGAGCTGGCCGGCGAGTTCGAGTTGCCGCTGGAGAAGAAGTTCAAGAAGCTGTCGCACGGGACGAAGACGAAGTTCGCGCTGGCGGTGGCGCTGTCGCACGGGGCCGAGCTGGTGCTGCTGGACGAGCCGACCACCGGGCTCGACCCGGTCTTCCGCCGCCGCTTACTGGACACGCTGGCGGGACTGCTGCAGGACGAGCGCACGTCGGTGCTCTTCTCGTCGCACATCACGACGGACCTCGAGCGGACGGCCGACTTCGTGACGTTTCTGAAAGACGGTCGAGTCGTCTTCTCGGACCGGATGGACCGGTTGGCCGAGGAGTGGGCGGTGGTGAAGGGCGGCCGCGATATGCTGGACGCCGACGCACGCGCCTTCCTGCAGGGTGTGCGAGTGCGCCGGCACGGGTTCGAGGGGCTCACATCGCGAGTCGACGAAGCGCGCCGCCGGTTCGCTAACGGGTTTGTGATCGAGCGCGCCTCGCTGGACGACATCATGGTGCTCTACGGAAGGGAGGTCGCGAATGACGACTAACGGGCTCCGCCAGGACTGGCTCCAGTTGCGGCGCGACCTCATCCTGCACCGGCGCGCGCTGCTGCCGGCGGCGCTGATCTTCGCCGCCTTCCAGGTCTACTTCGTGATCGTCATCCAGCATCCGACGCTCTGGCTGGTCTTCACCTGCGTCTACCTGTCGTTTTTCACGGTGATCCCGCCGAATCGGGACGACAGATTCAGCGCGACGGTCTGGTTATGTACGCTGCCGCTCTCGCGCGGCGACGTGGTGCGGGGCCGTTACGCGACGGGCTGGGCGCTGGCCGCGGCGCTGTTCGTCGCCGCCCTCGCCTTGGCCACCTTCGTGCCCGGCAGCAAGGTGCCGCCGGCCGTCTTCCTGGACCCGGACCGCCTGCTGCTGGCCGCCAGCGTCGCCACGTTCATCATCGCCTTGCTCCTCCCCTTCGCCCTCCGCTTCGGCTTCATCGGCGTGATGCTGGTGGCGGTCGCCTTGCAGATCGCCGCGGCTCTGCTGTTCGTGGTGGCCAAGATCACAGGCGGCCAGAACAGCGTCGAGGGCGGCATAGCCGCGGCGTTCCGGGCGCTGGCCGCCGGGATCGGGGCGCTGCGCGCCACGCTGTCCGTCCCCGTCTTCCAGCTGGCGCTGCTACTGACGCTGGTGCTCGTGAACTGGCTCAGCTATCGGTTCAGCGTGGCGCTTTTCCGTCGGCGCGAGCTATGAGCGCCGAGCCGACCTGCGTCCTCGAGCTGGACGGGCTCTGCAAGCGATACCCCGGTTTCGCTTTGGCCGACGTATCGTTCGCGCTGCCGCGCGGCTACGTGATGGGGCTCATCGGTCCGAACGGCGCCGGTAAGACGACCACGCTGAAGCTGATCCTAGGACTGTTGCGCCGCGACGGCGGCACGATCCGCGCCTTCGGCCTCGACCCGGCCCACCACGGCGCCGCGGTCCGCTCGCGGATCGGCTTCGTCCACGACGAGCCCCACTTCTACCGACACCTGACGCTGGCGGCCAACGCCGCGCTGGTCGCCCGCTTCTACCGCACCTGGGAGACCGAGACATTTCAGCGGCTCGCCGCTGCCTTCGAGCTGCCGCTCGCCAAGCGGTTCGGCGCACTCTCACACGGCAACAAGACGAAGTTCGCCCTGGCGCTCGCGCTATCGCACCGGGCCGAGCTGGTCGTCCTGGACGAGCCGACCTCGGGGCTC
>JASFTY010000046.1:0-13240 GCA_050050535.1 Gemmatimonadales bacterium
TACGGGGCGCTACCGAAATGTGCCGACAGCCGACCCGCCAACCCTCGATCATCTTCCGTCGGAATGCAAAGCTTCATCGCTCTCTCCCTTCTCGATCACCAATGCACACGAGCCGATCAGCGCCCCCACCAGCTTCGCTCGCCCCGACTTCAGCATCCGCTGCACCGTTCCCCGCGATACCCCCATCTCCGCTCCCGCCGACTCTTGCTCGTGGCCCTCCAGGTCACACAGCCGCAGAGCCTCGAGCTCGTCGAGGCCCAAGCGGACCACCGCCAGCTCCGACATCGGGATGCTCCGGGGCTTGAAGACCAGATCGCCCTCGAAGCGCCGGCACCTGCGTCTCTTGCGCGGTCGAGGCACTGACCCTCCTAGATTATGTGTATATGCACAATAACCCGCCCTAACTGACCTGTCAACCTGGCTGCTTGCTCAGATCGCGTCGGCGCGACGCGCCGGATATCCTCGCTCAGCTATTCCGCACGAAGGGCGAGCAGTGGGTCGACCCTTGCGGCCCTCCAGGCCGGGAGCAGGACTGCGACGAAGGAGACGGCGGCGGTGAGTCCAGCGGCGGCGGCGAAGGTCAGCGGGTCCGCGGAGCCCACCTCGTAGAGGAGTCCGTCGAGCAGTCGGGCCACAGCGAGCCCGGCCGCCAGACCGATCGCCACGCCCAGCGCAGCCATCTTGAGTCCTTGACTCAGCATGAAGACCAGGACCGCCTGCGGCTCGGCTCCGAGGGTCATGCGGATGCCGATCTCATGCGTGCGCTGTATGACCGAATAGGAGATCACGCCGTAGATACCGACTGCGGCCAGTATAACGCCTAGCAGTCCGAGGCTCGCCACGTAGGCCGCCGTGTTCAGAGCGGGGGCCACGGCGAGCCGCACGTGGTCCTTTAGCGTGCGGACGTCGTAGGTGGGCACATGCGGATCCACAGAGGCTACGGCGGCGCGGACCGCCGGCACCAGTGCCTCGGGATCCGTCGCAGCGCTCCGCACGTGGAGCGTGACACGAGGCTGATACACTCGAGAGAGCGGCAGGTAGAAGAACGGGCCGGGCGCTGCGAAGAGTCCCCTCTCCATCCGGGCGTCACGCGCGACGCCGACGACTTCGGCGCTCCCGCCAAAGCCTGATAGAGCCAGCCGTTCCCCGATCGGGTCGGCGTCCGGCCAAAACAGCTGCGCGGCAGACTGACTCACGATCACGGCCGCTGTAGCGCTATTGGCATCTCGAGAATCGAAGTCTCTGCCCCGAACCAGCGGGATCCCCATCGTCTTGAAGTAGCCGGTGGCGACAACGTTACCACTGAGCTGGCGGGGCTCCCGCGCAACATCGTCACCACCGGCTGCAGAGACATCCGTGCCAATTCTTCGCCGAGCCAGAGGAACGACTGCCGCCGCGCTCGCCGAGGACACACCCGGAACATCCTCGATCCGCTCGAGGACTTCACCGTAGAAGACGGAGCCGGTCTGCTCCGTGTATCCGCTGAGATCCAGATCGACGGCGAGCAACGCCACGTGCTCGGGCTGGTATCCCAACTCGACGCTCAGCTGACCGAGGGCGCTGCGGATCAGAAGTCCGCCACAGGCAAGCAGCACCAGCGACCCGGCCACCTGCGCCACGGACAACAAGCTGCGCGTCATCGTGATGCCCGACCCACCGCCGGGCTGGGCTCTTCCCACCCTCAACGCCGAGCCCAGGTCCTCACGCGTACCCTGGATCGCCGGGATCAAACCTACGAGGCCGCTGACCAGTAGTGTGGTAACGATGAGGAACGAGATCGTCCGCGCGTCGAGTCCGAGCTGCAAGCCGGCCGGCAGTACGCGAGTGAACCGATAATCCGCGAACAGGCCGCCGACCCAGAGGGCTACGAGCAGGCCGAGCGCTCCGGCCGGCAGCGTCAGGACCAGCGTCTCCGTGACAAACTGCCGTATCAGGCGGCCACGGCCGGCGCCCAGCGCCAGGCGAACGGCCATCTCGCTCCTCCGTCCTGCGACCCTCCCCACGAGCATGTTCGCCACGTTCGCGCACACGAGCAGCAGAATCAGCCCGACAACGGTGGACAACACCACGTTGAATTGGCGGAGCCTATCGCGCTGTCCGGGCCACAGCGCCGCCTCACTCGCCGGCACCAGCCGCGCCGTCCAACCGCTCTGCTGCTCCGGGTAGCCCGCGGCCAGCGCGTGCGCCAGCGTAGTGACCTCGGCCCGCGCCTGCTCCGGCTCCACACCCTCTGCGAGGCGGCCGACCACCGAGAGCCAGTGCGTTCCCCTCCCCAGAAACAGATCATCGCGCCAGGTCGGCATCGCCACGCTGCGCATCGACAGGGGGACCCAGAGCTCTGTGGGACCACCCAACTCCAAGCCGCGGAAGTCCGCCGGAGCGATACCCACAACGGTCAAGGCGTGACCGTTCACCGACAGTGTACTACCGACGAGTGCCGTGTCGGCGCCGAACTGGCTCTGCCACAACCGATGACTCAAGACGACGGCCGGTTGTGCGCCGGGGCTCCGGCCGTCGTCAGGCTGCAAGCCACGGCCTACTGCCAGCCTCACACCCAGGACGGCGAAGTAATTCCCGGAAACCACCTCACCCGCGATTCGGCGCGGACCACCGGGAAGCATCAGGTTGAGCGGTACGCTCGAGTAGGCCGCAACTCCCGAGAGGGTCCGAACTCGTTCACTGTAGTCCAGGTACGTCGGGTACGAGAACGAACTGAAGTAGCCGTCCTCGCGGTGGAACTGGAACAGCGCCATCAACCGGTCGGGCTCGTGCACCGGCAGCCTGGGGAAGAGCGTGGCGGCCGCCAGGTTGAATACCGCCGTGCTCGCCCCTATGCCCACGGCGAGGGTCAGCACCACGATCGCGGCGAAGCCGGGACGCCTGGCGATCGAGCGCAAGCTGAATCGGAGATCTCGGGCGAACGCGACTCTCTCCATCGATTCACCTAACCTCAAGGATCGGCCACCGTTACCCGGTCATTG
Source organism: Gemmatimonadales bacterium (assembly GCA_050050535.1). Classification (GTDB taxonomy): domain Bacteria; phylum Gemmatimonadota; class Gemmatimonadetes; order Palauibacterales; family KS3-K002. The sequence goes on from JASFTY010000046.1 coordinate 2,982, forward strand.
GACCCTGAGAGCGCTCACCGGATCGACTTGAAGAGCTCTCAAGGTCGGGACCACACAGGCGACGAGCGCTATGAGTATTACGAACAGCGCGACACCGATGGTGACCAGCGGAGCAAACGGACTCACATCGAACATAAGGTGCCTGGTCAGGGCAGCTGACGGTACGGCCAGGACAGCACCCAATCCCACACCAGTGATCGCGGTGACCAGAGCTCGCCGCACGAACAGGTTTACCACCGCCCGCCTCTCCGCGCCCAACGCCATGCGTATGCCGATCTCACGTATCCTCTGAGCGACGTAGTACGACATCACTCCGTACGTGCCTACTCCTACCAGGCCGACCGCTACGATCGCAAACACGAGGATCAGATTCGTCGTGACACGCCTCTCCGCTGTCGCCGACGACATCACCTCATCCATGGTGCGGATTCTGGATAGCGGCAGATGCGGGTCGAGCTCGGCCACAGCCCCCCGAAGGGGTGCTACGATCGAGTGCGGATCCACACCGGTCTTCAGAAGCACGTAGCTGTTGGAGTTCGAGGTGGCCTCAAACGGGAAATAGATCTCCGGAATTACAGGATACTCCCGCCCGTACTGCCGCACGTTCTCCGCGACCCCGACAATGGTGCCCGTCCATTCCGGTACCGATGTGTTCGAGTAGATATGCTTCCCCACTGCGCTATCATTCGGCCAGTATCGCTCTGACAGCACACGATTGACGACTACCTCAGACGACCCCTCCATCTCCACTTCTCGAAACGTTCTGCCTTGGATGATCGGAATAACCATCGTCCGGAAGTAGTCCGGGGTCACGTCCTTCATCTCGATGTAGGGCCTTCGAGCCTCTGGATCATACTTCTCTCCCTCCATGATGAACGAGGCACTCGAGCCGCCTTCCAGTGGCAGCAGAGTCGTCAGACTCGCCGACTCCACACCCGGCAGCAAACGCGCTCGCTCCAACAATCGATTCCAAAAAAGCTCTTTGGCCGGCCCGCGCTCATAGCCCGACCCCTGCAGCGTGATGCCGGCTGAAAGTACGTTCTCGGCATCGAAGTGGACGGGCTCGTTCACGATACTGTAGAGGCTCTTCAGCATGAGCCCGGCTACGTTCGCCACCGTGAGTGCCACCGCGAACTGCCCCACGAGCAGCAGATTGTGCGTGCGCATGCCGCGCGGCCCTGCCGTCAGTCCTCCCCTGCCCTCACGCAACACGCCCATGACATCGAACTTGAACGCAGCAATTGCAGGGCTGAGCCCGGACACAACGGCGGCGACCATCGTAACCGCCAATCCGAAGACCAGGACCCAGATGTCGATCCTCGCCCCGAGGATTCTCGGGACGTCCGAAGGCATGATATCGCGCAACAGTCCGACACCCCACCACGCGAGCAGTACGCCTACAGTTCCTCCTACGACCGACAATACCAGGCTCTCGGTGAGCAGCTGACGTGTCAGCCGCCCGCGCCCGGCACCGAGCGAGGTACGGACCGCCAGCTCCGCCTCTCGATCTGTGAATCGCGCCAGCAACATGCTCGTTATGTTAGCGCACACTAGGACCAACAGAAGCCCGACGGCGGCCTGCAAGGTCCAGAGGGTCGGCCCGACGCCTCTGACCATGTTACGCAGCGGGGAAATGACGAAATGGCGCTGCGAATAGTACGAGTCCACCTCGACCAGTCCGGCGGAGGTGACATCCAACTGGGCGGCAGCGACATCGAGAGTCGTTCCCGGCTCGAGCCTTCCTATTGCGCTGAGCCAATTCCAGCCTCGGCCCCTGTCCATCGACAGCTTCAGCGGCAACCACAACTCCGGACTCGAGGCCGCAACCCAGGGTAGCGAGCTTCCGTAGCCCTCCGGCATCACGCCGATCACCGTGTAGCTCTCCCGGTCGAGCGTGATTGGCCTGCCGACGATACCAGGTTCTCCGCCGAACCTCGTCTTCCATAGCGTGTGGCTGAGGAGAACCACTCTCGCCCCGGACACCTGCTCTTCCTCCGTGAAGAACCTCCCCAGCTGAGGGGCGAGCCCCAGCGCTCTGAGGAAGCTGGCAGTGCAGACTGACCCGCGGATCCGCTCTGGAGTCAGATGACCCGACAGGTTGGCCCACCTGAAACCGTAGACACCTAGCTCCGCAAAAACCGTGTTGTGCTCTCTCAGATCCAGATAGTTCAGATCGGAGAGAGGCGATTGCTCATTGACGTCTAGACGGGCCTTCCAAACTCTCACCAGCCTGTCGGGCTCGGGATACGGAAGTGGTTGAATTAGTATTGCCTTGAGGACACTGAATATCGCCACGTTCACGCCGATACCCAGTCCCAGCGTGGCGATAGCCACAACCGAGATACCAGGCCACCTCAACGAGTGGCGTATCGAAAAGCGCAGGTCCTGTCTCAGGCCATCCCAGAACATAGTTCGCCTCGATCGCCGAGCCATTGCCTGCTCCTCCTGTTTAACCCGACGCCTTCACGCTTCGATGCCAAACCACGGGCACGAAGCCGGCATATCTCCGATCGCCGCCGTACGGGTCCTCGAACATGCCCTCCTCGACCAGGATGCGGTTGGCGGCCCCGAAGACATCGTGCCAGATGTAGTAGAAGGTGTCCGCGAAGGGCAAGGCATCTCCGAGCGGCGTGTCCCGTGTCAGGTCGGCTTCCAGCGCCTCGTAGTTCTCCTCCAGCCAGCCGGTCAACAAATCGTGGCCGAGACTCAACACCTCCTGCACCATCGTGCTATCATCTTGGGAGAAGACGGGGATCACCGTCGCATAGCGGCCCGCTTCCAGGCGAACGTAATCGAGCGCCTCGAGCAGCGATAGCAGCGCCTCGGTCTCCCGCTCGCCGCCGCCGGTGAGCTCAGCGATATCCTTCGCGGACATCTCACCAGCGCGAAGAGCCATCATGACGGTGCCTACCTCCTCAGCCAGTTCGGCCAGGGCTCTTCTGCCGATCGCTGCAAGCGCGGGTCGCAGTTCTTCCGGAACTTCCACACCGTAGCTCCGCGCCGCCTGCCACATCACATCCGGGAACGCGCGACCCAGGTTCCAGACGAGATCCGGGAAGGCAAAGCGAAACGGCGCGTAGTGATCTCCGAATGAAGTCAGAGTTATGCCATCCCCGAAAGTCTGGTTGTGACTTCCCCGATAGGCGGCTTTCGCTGCCTCTGGCGGCTCTCGTTCCGTAGCCCAGTGAACCTTCCCGACCCCTTCACTGAGGAATGGTGTGCGATAGCCCGACTCCTCGGTGATATCGAGGCCGTCCCAATCGAGGGAAAAACACCCGAGCAGCACGAAGGCCACGCGACCGAGCGGCACGTGCTCGGCCGGATAGCGGCCCATGATCTCCTCGAACTCGGCACGGCGCCGCAGATACTCCTCGGCAAGGTCCCGAGCGTACCGCTCGCTGACCTCTCTCACGTAGCGGAGATCCTCGGAAGTCAGCAACGGGAAGCTGGGAGCGTAGAGCTCTCCTTCTCTGCGTATCAGGGGCAGGGCGAGGAGATCCTCGAACATGACTCCCGTCCCGCTAAGGACGTCCCTGACATACGATTCGCCTCTCGGACGTTCTCTGAGCTCCAGGAGCAGGGCCTGCACCTGCTCGAGCCTCATCAGGTAGTTGGGGTTCCGAAGATCGGGCAGGCTGTCGGGTACAGGACCGTCCGTCGACCAGCTGAGACCCGTACGCTGCTGCGCCGACGATTCCCCTGCAATCAGCAGACCGACACAAGCGGAACAGACGACCAGGGCGCTGACCGCGCCCAATCCTCGCGCATACATTTCATCAATCCCCCATCTCGATGTGGTTTCACGGCTCGAGCCGGCCAGCGCCGCCCAGCCACCCTACTCGGTCTTCAGTGCGATCATTGGATCGACCTTCGCCGCTTTGAGTGCCGGGATGCAGCACGCCGCCATCGACACGCTACCTAGAACGGCGGCCGCCATGGCGAAGCTGGCCGGATCGCGAGCCGTGAGATTGAAGAGATAGACCTGCATTACTCCCGTAATAGCGAAGGCGCCCAGAATCCCGAGCCCCAAGCCGAGCGACGTCAGAACCAGTCCGCGTATGGCGACGTGATTCACGATCTGAGCCTGATCGGCACCCAGCGCCTTCCGGATACCCATCTCACGCGTCCGTTGCGCAACGGCGTACGCCATCACCCCATACACACCGACCGCCGCGAGGAGCAGAGAGGCGATCCCGAAGGCCCCCAGCAGCACCATGCGGAACCTCGGCTCGGAAACCGAACTCGCGAGGCGATGCTCCACAGGAACAAGCCCGAAGACTGCGACCTCCGGGTCCAGTGACGCGACCACACGGCGGATCGATGGGACCAACTCGGCGGGTCGTCGTGCGACACCGACGATCGCGTCCATACTTCCCCCATATGTGCCGGCGGCATATGGAAGATAGATCTGCGTCAACTCCCGATCGATACCACGGTACCGGACGTCACTCGCGACTCCGATCACCGTAACCCACTCGCCCTCGAGCCGGATGCGGCTGCCGACCGCAGTCCCCTGCGGCCAGTAGCGCCGCGCCAGAGACTCGTTGATCACCACGACATCGGAGGCCGAGCGATCGAGTTGCTCGTCGAACGCGCGACCTTCGAGAAGCGGGATCCCCATGGTGCTGAAATAACCGGGGCTCACCTCCTTCAGCTCCGCCTCCGGTTCCTCGCCGGGAGGGGGCACGGTCCCTTCCACCTGAAAGCTCGCCGTGTGGAACCACCCGCTGACCGGGAGGTACACCGCGATAGCCGCCGAGCGAACACCTGGCAGCGCCCGCATACCCTCTAGCAGCTCGTCATAGAAGCGCCTCTTCTCCTCGAACGTCGGATAGCGCGAGTCAGGCAACGACGTCTCGAAGCTGAGCACGTTTCGCGGATCGAAGCCCGCCTCGATGTCTAACAGGGTCACGAGGCTCCTTACCTGGAGACTCGCGCACACTAGTAACGTCGAGGCCAGAGCCAACTGGAGGACGGCGAGCCCGTCGCGCAGCCGGGCATGCCTGAGTCCTGCAGACGCGCCGCGTGTCCCATAGCCCAATCCACGCACCAGGTCCGCCCTCGACGCGCAGTACGCCGGCACCACGGCGATGCCCACACCGACCACCACAGCTAGGGCCACGGTGAAGCTCAGAACACCACCATCGATGGATATGTTCTCTTGGCGCGGGATGGAGACAGGGCTGAGGCCGACCAGCACATCGGTGAGAAACAGCGCCAGCAAGAGCCCCAAACCCGCTCCCAGCAGGCTGATCACGAGGCCCTCAGCCACGAGCTGGCGGCCCAGGCGCGCCGGCCGAGCACCCAGGGCCGCACGGACTACGAACTCGTGCTCGCGCCCGGTGGCGCGCGTCAGCATCAGGTTCACGACGTTCGCGCTGGCCAGCAGCAGAATGGCAGCCACAGCCCCCATGAAGATGAGCAGAAAGCGCACGTCGCCGACGACACGGCTGTGGAGGCTGGAAACAGTCACAGCGACCTCTCGATACGTGCGGCCGGGTCCGATCGTCGTGACAGTTCGAGCCTGAAGAGCTCTATCAGCCTGCTCCAGTGAGATGCCGGATCTCAGGCGACCTACGAGGTGGTAGTTCCATGCCCGAGGGCTCCGGGTGCCCCGCGCCATAGGCAACCAGAAGTGGGTCGCCGAGGTGGGGAATTCGAACCGACGCGGCATCACGCCCACGATCGTGTGCGGTTCCCCCTCGATGCGGATCGTCGTGCCGAGCGCCTCTGCCGATCCCCCGAATCGATCTTGCCACAGTCCGTAGCTCAGAACGACAGCACCTGCGCTGCCCGGGACGTCCTCTTCCGGCAGGAACCCGCGCCCTAGGACGGGAGCGACCCCCAACATCGGGAACAGAGCGGCCGTGACCAGCACCCCCGGCACACGTTCCGTTCCCTCCCCTAACCTCACCCGGAACGACCGATCGTTGTACGCCGCCAAGTGCGCGAATACGTCCTGCGTCCGCTGCCGCCACTCTTCATAGACCGGGTAGGTCGTGACGTGCTCATGCCATTTTTGCCACGACGCTCTAGCTGCGGCGTCGACCGGCCTGAACGTCACAGCCGCGAGCTGGTCGGGATCCCGATACTCCAGAGGACGGATGACGACACCTGCAACAATGCTGAAGATCGAGGTGGTAGCACCGATGGCGAGCGCCAGTGTCCCCACAGCTGCCGCAGCCCAGGTTGGTCGCTTCCACATCGTGCGAACTGCAAACCGCACGTCACGGGCGAAAGCTTCGATCATCACGTTCCTCTGGCGCCTGAACACCCAGCGACCGACCAAAGAGGCTGGAACCGGGATGATCGCCTTCGATATCCCCACCAGCGAACGTCTCGAAGACGACTAGCTCCTCCAGCCGCCTCTTCGGTGGCATCTCCGGCCACGTCTCGGGCACGCCTATCGGGGTGAAGCAGATGAGCGAGTAGCGGTCTGGGATCTCAAAGAACTCCCTCATCGGCCCTTCCGGGAACAGGGTGGTGAGGAAGGCCGTGCCGTATCCCAGCGCTCGCGCCGCGATCATCAAGTTGCCTACCGCCAGGCTCCCATCTTGTACCAGGTACCGCTCGTAAGGCGCCTCCCTGTCCACCAGTACAGCTACGTAGACCGGCGCTGAGAGCGCCCGCTCGAGCGCCCTCTCTGCTCCGGCCCGGATCGAATCCATGTCCATCCCCCGAGCGGAGTCCGCCTCGCGCACCCGCTCCAGATACCAGTGCAGAGCACGTCTCTTCAACAGCTCGAGCTTCTCTCGGTCGCGCACCACCAGAAACCGCCACGGCTGTTGATTGCCCGCGGTGGGCGCGTAGTGGGCGGCATCGAGGATAGCCGTCAAATGCTCAGGGGGAACGGGGGTGGGCCTGAACCGGCGCACGGTGCGCCGTTGCTTGATTGCCTCGAGCACCGTAGCCGCCGGCTCAGGTAAGGGGCCCACGGTGGTGACCGCCGTCTCTCGACGACCGTCGAACAGCCGAGGGGACAGGAGCATCATAGCTGCCAACAGCAGAATGCCTGCCGACACCCAACTGACTGCGCGACCTACCGCCTGAATGACCACGACTCGAATTATCACGCGAACGGAGGATGCCTGACCGTACTACCCGCGGATCCCAGGGCTTTCCTCCTCCCGGTTGTCTTTCCGCCGGGTGGGGGCTTCACACCGAACGGGCCCCTCTTGTGACCAGCCGCGTTTCCTCGGGGCAGCGCGCTGAAAACTCGGACCCGGCGGCATATTTCGCCAGCATTGACCTATGCCGATCGCCACTCGCAAAGCTACGTGCGGGCCTGCGATCTGTCAGCGAAAGTCGCTTCGATTGGACCGAGAGAAAGACGAGCTGGACGGCACAGTCCATGAATCGGTGGCAGTGTGCGACGTCCGGCCCGCCGCGGGACAATGCAGATTACGAGATCAGAGACGGTACTTCAGGAGTCTCTCCACCGCATCTCGGCGGCTACGCGTCAGTCGCAGCTTCGTCCCATCGCGTAGCACCACGACATAATCGCCGTGGAAGAATGGCTGCAGCTCCTTGATGCGGGATAGCTGCACGATCGATGACCGATGGATTCTGACGAACCTGTTCGGATCCAGCCGTTCCTCGACATCGCGCAGTCGCTCGCGCACCCTGTAGGACGTAGACCCGACATGTAGTTTGACATGATCGCCGTCGGCTTCTATCCAGTCGACCTCCGTCACGGGGACGAGGCATACCCGCTCTCTGGCCTTGACCGCGAGATAGGCGGGATAGACATGGTCGCCCGGGACGACGGAGTCTGGTGACTCACCCTGGGCCAGCGGCACTGCTCCTTCACTCTGCGCCTGCGTGTGCTCCAACTCGGAACGCTTCCTCCTCACCTCGTTTCTGGCGCGCTCTGTCGCTTCCTTCACACGGTCTTCGCCGAACGGCTTCAGCACGTAGTCGGTTGCCTGGACATCAAAGGCGTCCACTGCGTATTCATCGTATGCCGTCGTGAACACGATCACCGGTCGCTGCTCCGCGCCGATCCGCTCCAGGACACCGAAGCCATCCAGATCCGGCATCCGAATGTCGAGGAAGACGATGTCCGGTTCACTTTCCTCTATCATGTCGGCAGCTTGCTCGCCGGTGCCGCACTCTCCGACGACCTGTATGTCGGGCTCGCCGCTCAAGATCGCACGCAGGCCAGCCCGAGACACCGCCTCGTCATCTACGATCAGCACTCTCATCGGATCCATTCTCATTGCTCCGTGATACGGGCACTCGCGACCGGTGGTACGGCGCTTCGACTATTACCTCGGTGCCGCCTTCCGGATGGCCCCTGATACTAAGACACTGGCGGTCACCGTACAGTTGCAACAGCCGCTCACGCGTGTTCGCCAGGCCGATCCCCGCAGCCGACTCTCTGGCCCCCGACGCCGAGGGACCGGGCCCATCATCTCGCACCGCTATGCACAGCCTGTCATCCCTCTGGGTCACTCTGATCATCACCGTGCCGGCTTTCGAGTCCTTCGCCACACCGTGTCGAATGGCATTCTCTATGAGCGGCTGCAGGACGAGCTGCGGGACCAGCGCCTCGAGCACCGTCGGGTCGACATCCCACATCACTCGCAGTCTGTCCCCGAATCTCGCTTCCTCGATGGCAACATACGCGCGAGCACATTCGATCTCTTCTCGAAGGGTGACCTCCTGGCCGCCGTCCTTCCTGAGTGCGGTCCTCAACAGCATGCCCAACCGCTCCACCATAGTGCCCGCCTCGGACTCGCGCCCAATCCTGATAAGCTGGCCGATCGTGTTCAGCGCGTTGAACAGGAAGTGGGGCTGCAGTTGCATGCGCATCGCGTCAAGGCGAGCCTCGGCGGCCTCGGCGCGTAGCCGCGAGGCCGCCAGCTCCCGTCTGCGCAGCATCTCGAGGTAAAGGCTGATATGACCGAGCCCGACGATCACAACATACACGAGGATGACCACGTTGTAGTACCGCACAAACCCCGCGACGCTCGAACCCCAGAGCGCACTCCAGTCGGCCGCCCTCACACTGAAGGGAATCCTGATCACCAGATTCAGTATCAGTACGAACGCCGTGCCCGCAACGATGTGGAGCGCAAGGTGAAGGGCCCAGCGCCGACCGAACAGCGGAAAGCGCCGTGCGGACCAGAAGATCGCAGGCGTGGCGACAGCCCAGACGATCGTCGGCCGAACCAGGTCCAGCAACGTAGAGTAGAGAGGAATACTCCGCCCGCCTAGCTGGCCTGCAGCCCACGTCTGCATGGCCGCAAACAGGGCGACCCCGGCCCAAGCGAGGATTATCGCTCCCGCCGCTACGATTGCCGTCTTCTTCGCCATACTCCAGGCGGCCCACCGCCGCTGCACGTTGCGCAGTATCATGCAACATCTCCCAGGGAGGATCGCGACGCAAACGATACCCGGAACAGTTAGCGTTACTGTGGGATCACCAACGTATAGCGCTTCACGTACTGCACCCCGTGCTCGCCCTCGACGACGGCGACGACGAGATCGTTTTCGATATGAGGCTGTGGAAGGCTGAGGCGAAAGCCGCTCGGGACCTCGACCGGCCCCAGGTACCGGCCTTTCCCGCCGAACACGTCCAGCATGGGCCGATCACGCCACAGCGGGTTGAACCAGAAGTCCCTGGCGTCCGATGAGTCCTCCGTGCCTCCCGCCAGCCGCTCCCCTGGTCCGGGGCGGGCGACCCAAATTCTGCCGTTCGGGTCGCCGATCAGATGGCTGTAGGCGGGCTTGTGCTGGGGGATCGGTGGTCCGTTCCAGACCCAGCCCGGTTCAACGGACCGGTTCATCACCGTCATGAACCGCCGGTGCCAGGCGGCTTCGTCCGGCAGCACGGGGACCAGGTCCCAGGAGGCTCTTTCGATGACGGTCGTGCCGCCTTCCGCGAGCTGGACCTCGAAGCGGTAGGCCTGAGAGACTCCCGAGACGATGGCGCGGAGCGGCGTCATCGTCCAGACAACCCTAGGCGCGAACGGTACGAGGTTGTACGAGACCGATCGCTCGCCGTGGGCGGGCAGGCGCGGCGGCTCGTACTCGTAGGCGGAAGGTCTCAGGCTGTCGCGAACGGCGCCCCCGGCGCCGTAACCCACCATGGCCGTACGCCAGCGATGGGGCGGCTCGCCGGGGTTCAACAGCTGGGGAACATACGGGGTTCCGTCGCGTGACACCGTCAGCGGCGGAACGTAGGTGTTGAAGGCGCCCGTGCGCCGGGTCTCGACCAGCTCGCCGTCTAGAGTGAAGACCGTGATTCGCCCCTG
>JASFTY010000047.1:0-13205 GCA_050050535.1 Gemmatimonadales bacterium
GTGGCGGCGGAGAGCGAGACGGCGGAGGCCGACCTGGCCGCCGACTTCGATAACATGCTGACGATCCAGGAAGTCCTGGATTATCTGAACCCATGACCCGCCTCGCCTTCCCCCTCGCCCTCGCCCTCGCCCGCGCCCGCCTCCGCGCCCGCGCCCGCGGCCTGCCCCTCGCCATCGCCATCCCCATCGCCATCGCCATCGGCGGTCCCTCGGCCGCCGCCCAGGAGCCCAGCGCCATCGCCGGCCGCGTCGTCGACGCCCAGTCCGGCGACCCCGTCGCCGGCGCCGCGATCCGGGTCCTCGGCACCGTGCTGACCACCTTCGCCGACGATTCCGGCCGCTTCGAGCTGCGTCGCGTGCCGCCGGGCGCCCGGCAGCTGGCGGTCGAGCGGATCGGCTACGCGCCGCGTACCGTCGAGCTCGAGCTGCGGGCCGGTGCCCGGGCGACGGTGGAGATCGCCCTCGAGCCGCGGGCCGTGGCGCTGGGCGGCATCGTAGCGGCGCCGGCCAAGCGGGCGGCGCGCGTCGGCGACGCGCCGGTCTCGGTGGCGGTCATGGAGGCCGACGAGGTCATGGAGCGCGCCCCGGCGACCGCGGCCGACGCGATAGCCTACGCGCCCGCCGTCCAGTTCGTCGGGGACCAGGTCGACATCCGCGGCGCGTCCGGCTTCTCGCGCGGGACCGGCAGCCGGGTCCTGCTGCTGATCGACGGGGTCCCGGCCAACGCCGGCGACAGCGGCGGCCTCAACTGGGACGTCCTGCCGCTGACCGAGATCGAGCGGATCGAGGTGATGAAGACGGCGGGCTCGGCGCTCTACGGTACGAGCGCGCTGGGCGGTGTGATCAACGTGGTCACCGCCGAGCCGCCGGCCGACCCGATCACCCGCATGCGGCTCCGCGTCGGCTTCTACGACGATCCGCCGCACAGCGAGTGGATCTGGTCGAGCCAGACCCGGCTCTACTGGGCCGGCGCGGCGAGCCACGGTCGCCGGCTCGGCCCGCTGTCGCTCTGGCTGCGCGGCGGCTACGGCAAAGACGAGGGCTACGAGCAGAACGGCGACCTCGACCGCGCGAACGTCGCGCTGCGCCTCGGGCTCGGCGACGCCGGCGCCCGCAACCGGCTGGCGCTGTTCGGCAGCTTCGCCCACGAGGACCACGGCGAGGCGCTGACCTGGTGCATGCGCGGCCAGTGCGACGACCCGCGCGGGCTCGCCTTCCAGCCGGCCCGCGTCCCGACCGACGCGCTCGACGACCGGACCTGCTCCGACAAGGCGCGCGGCTACCTGACCTGGACCCGCGACTGGGGCGACCGGTTCACCAGCTTCGCCCGCGCGTCGCTCGCCTGGAACGACTGGACGACCGACTTCGGCTCCGAGTGGACCGGCGCCGAGACCTTCGTCTGGGGCGGCGAGGCGAAGGGCGACTGGCGGGCGGCGAGCTGGCTGATGCTGACGCTGGGCGGCGAGGCCGCCTACACCGACGTGAACGCCGAGCTGTTCGGGCAGCACGAGCTGACCGACCTGGCCGGCTACCTGCAGGCCGAGGTCGGGCTGACCTCGTGGCTCACCCTGACCGCCGGCCTGCGCAGCGACGTCCGCACCATAGACGGCGGCTCGCTCTCCGACCCCTGGAGCGAAGAGCTGAGCCCGCGCGCCGGCCTCGTCCTGGCGCCCGACGCCCGGACCCGGGTCCGCGCCTCGCTGGGGGCGGGGTTCCGGGCGCCGTCGGCGGCCGAGATGTTCACCGAGACGGTGGTGGGCGGCTTCCGCGTGGTCCCGAACCCGGAGCTCGCGCCCGAGCGCTCGCTGGCCGGCGAGCTGGGGATCCAGCGCTACGTCGCCCCGTGGCTGGCCCTCGACGTGGCCGGCTTCTTCTACGACTTCGAGGACCTGATCGTCGGCGACACCATGCTCGTCGGGACCGGGACCATCGAGATCCAGTTCGACAACATGCCCGAGGCGCGGATCATCGGGCTCGAGGCGATCGCCCGACTCTCGTTCCTCGGCGACCGGCTGTTCGGCCAGGCCTCCTACACCTACCTCGACACCGAGGAGAAGGCGACCGGCGAGCCGCTGCCCTACCGGCCGCGGCACCTGCTGACCGGCTCCGGCACGCTGACGCTGGGCGGCTTCGAGATCGGCGCCGACTACCGCTTCGTTTCCGCCTTCGAGCGCGTCCAGGTCTTCACCGACGAGCGGCTCGACCCGCGCGTCGACATGCGGGTCCTCGACGCGCGGCTCGCCTACCGGATCGGCCGCCAGCTCATCCGCTTCACGGTGGACAACGCGCTCAATTATGGCTATACAACCGTAGAGCGGAACCTGGAGCCGATCCGCCGCTACACCGTAGCGCTCGAGCTCGAGTTCTGAGGGTCGAGGGGACGATGGGAGCCTGCCTAGCCAGCATCTGCCGACGCGCCGCGCCGATCGCGCTCGCCCCGCTCGCCGCCGCCTGCGCCGCCGGGCCCGCCGCCGCGCCGCTCGCCCAGCTACAGCCCGAGCCGATCACCACCGTCCGGCCCGGCGACATCGTCCTGATCGAGTTCTGGGGCCAGGCCGAGCTCTCCGGCGAGCGGATCGTCGACGACGACGGTCAGATCCACCTGCCGCTGCTCCGCGCCGTACAGGTCGCCGGACTCAGCGCCGAGCAGATCCGCGAGCGGCTGACCGAGCTCTACCGCCAGTACTACTCCGACCCGCTGATCGTGGTGAACGTGCGGCTCGGCGTCAGCATCACCGGCGAGGTCCGGGTCCCGCAGCGCTACACGGTCGACCCGGCGCTCAACCTGCTGGACCTGTTCGGGCTGGCCGGCGGCCTGACCTTCGAGGCGAAGCGGAACGCCATCGAGCTGAACCGCGGGAACACGCGGTACATCATCGACCTCGACGACGCGCTGCTCTACACCGAGGCCGAGAAGCTGCGGCTCCAGTCGGGCGACTGGATATACGTGCCGCGCCGCTTCTGGACGCTGCAGCGCACGGGCACCTACGCGACGATCACCCTGCTGCTCGTGTCGGTCGCCTATTTCTTCGTCAAGTAGCGCGGCCGCGCAACGCGTCGATGCCCGGTCGGTGAGAGTGAAAAGGCAGCTTCGCGCTGCCCTTTCGCCAATCTGCGCCTGTCGCTGGAAGCGGAATTCACTACTCACTGCTTGATCTGGATGTTTCCAGCTTCGATATCGCTCAATGCGTGTCCTGGCGTGCGTGCACAGTAGGAAAATGGGTAGTCCGCTGTTGTGGCAACATATTGCAGGCTGATCTGATCTGGACCGCTCCTCTTACCCTCGCCATTGTCCTTGACTCGCCAAGCCACCCCGTTGGGCGGATCGCTGTACGCGCCACTCGTGGCGTATCCGCCGAGCCACGCCTCGTTACCTACAATGGTGATGCACGTGACGACTCCATGGCTCTTCGACTCTTTCGCGCTGCCGTGCTCACTCCAGCGGCGCATCCGTTCCCATTGGCCCCCTACGCTTCCGTCAGCATAGCGGTGCGCCGCAAAGCTGAACGTGCGCCAGTCTCCCGTCTGTTCAGCAACGGCGCGGGAGCCGCTGCCGGTAACAGACTCTATACGCCGGCCCTTGCCGTGAGCCTTGGTCCGTCTGATGCGGAGCTTGCCTACGAGGTCCCCGGTGATGAACCGGAGGGCAGAGTGGAGGAGTGTGCGTCTGCCTCCACGCGGTGTGAGCAACCTGAAGTAAGCGATACGTATCATGAGACGACGCGGTGAATTCTCTGATCGCCCCAAGCAGGAGGTGTTTGATGAGAGACAGTCTCGGGGGCAGGTTCGAAGGGAAGGGGATTGCACGGTCGATCGATGCAGATTCGCTCGAATCGCCCGAAAACCTAGTCGATCCTCTACCCGGTGAGTGCCTGTCGCACTGGGGACTCAAGAGGGGGCTTGAGTTCATCCACCGGCACTACACAGAGAAACTGCGGCTCGCCGACGCAGCCTCGGAAGCGTGCCTTACCAGATGCTACTTCAGCAGCCTTTTTCGCGAGGCGATGGGCATAACGTTTCACGATTACGTCGTCCGTCTGTAGACAGCAAGAACCAAGGAACTTCTTCTCTCCCGTCGGTGGTGCTCAATAGGCCGGGTTGCTCAAGAGTCAGGTAAAAAGACCGTGAGGAGCCTCGAGGTCCATTTCAAGCGCGAGACCGGCGAGACTCCCTCCCAGTATCGGGACAACAGGTTGCCATAGCCCAGGATTCTTCGCAGGACCGCAACATAATTCGCAAATCCCATAACATTCTTCGCATCGCTAGGGCGCGGGTGTGCTAACTTGGCGTTGTGGGGAGTGGGCTGAGTATGCGCTCGCCCCAATCGCGCGAGCTTGTACCTGTCTATGTGCAATTGCCCAATCACCGCCAGGTGAACGTGTAGTCGGAGGCGTATCATGCCCGGCACCCGTCCTTTCCCCGTCCTCGGGGCGTCGCTCGTCATCGCTGTGTTCCTGCCGACGATCTTGGCCGCCCAGGGGGTAAAAGTCACACCCGATGGTGGTAGCGCCACGGCGCCAGCGCAAAGCTCGGGTCTAACGGTGACGTTCAATGTGGACAATCAATCCGGCCAGCAGCAGGATTTCGGGCTTATGTGCCGTAGGACAGGCGCCGTGAGCTCGTGCAGTGTCTGGCCCGCAGTGCTACCGCTGGATCCTGGGGAGGATGCGGACGTCGATGTGACCTACAGCACAGGCAGCCCGGGTTCGGGGACAGTGACCCTGACTGCGTCTGACATAGACGAGGACGACGGGTACTACAACGTCACGGTGGAGAACCCGCCGCCGGCAAAGTATGCCCCGGTCCTCTCGACGGCGATCCACAACGGCTTCTACCGCGACGTGTCGATGTGCGTGCACGGCTGCTTCGACGCGATGGTGGCTCATACGACACCTGCATACGTTAGCATGGATGTCGAGCGGGCGGTCACGCTCGTCTACTCGAGCGCCATGGCGAAGCCGGTCGGTCTGGTTCGCGTGAAGGCGACGGACAACTCGGAGGTGGCGCCGGATAAGATGTCGATCAGGCTGAAGCGGAACGGTCAGTGGGTGAGTTTCATCCCTAACGACTCGACGGAGCACTTCTTCGAGGCGGACTCGAACAGCAACTATCTGGCAGCCGCGTTCGACGCTTCGGACGACTCGACCGGGGCGTACGACGACACCGTATACGTGACGAGCCACTGGCCGGGCGATACTACAGAGACGTCATCGGCGCCGGTTCGTGTCCTGATCGTTAATGAGATTAACAGCGAGTTCGGTGCGGGCTGGACGCTAGCAGGTCTGCAGCGCGTACACTTTGCGCCAGACAGCGCGATCGTGATCATGGAGGGCGACGGCTCGATAGCGCATTTCCCCCTGGATTCCTGTGTGGGAGGCCCGAACGCGCACTGCACATACGATTCTCCGGATGGCGATTTCTCCGACTTGATGTACTGGGCGCATTATCCCTACTACCCGGCCTACGTGCGGACTTACCCTGACGGCACGAGGCTGGAGTATGATGAGACCGGTCTGCTGAGGAGGGCAAGGGACCGGTTCGGCAACACGGCGGCCTACTACTCCTACTCAAGTGGGCGGCTCTCGAGTATCGTGGGCCCGGTCTCGGATACGATCGCTTTCTACTATGGGGACGATGGGAAGCTAGACTCGATTCAGGATCCGGGTGGTCGCACCACAATTGTGACCATCAACGGATCGGGCGATCTCACGACGATCGTGGATCCGGACGGTGTTACCGCGCTGACGGCGACATACATGGATCACCAGATGCTGATGCGAACCGATCGTCGGGGCGGGGTCTGGAACTTCAGGTACGACTTCGCCGGGAAGCTGGCAGCGGACTCGTTGCCGACGATAGCCGCCGACGGCGACAGCGTAGAACCGGTCGTCACCTTCAAATCGCCTGAGGTTTACATACTGGCTAACCCGGGCAAGGGAACATCCGGCAGCCCCGCGCCGCGGCGGGGCGAGGCATGGGTGTATGGGTATGCTAAGAACCCGCGTGGGTACGAGACGCAGTATGCGTTGCAGCGCCTTTGGGCTCCCGCTCGCATCCGTGACCCTCTCGGACAGTACATGACATTCTGGCGGAACAGTCACGGGCAGGTGTACAGGCTGGCAACACCGTCAGGCGACACCATCGCCTACACGTGGTCCGGTCCCAACCTTACCCAGGTCAAGGACGAGTATACGGGCCGGACCGTGAATTACGAGTACGAGACAATGTACAACGAAGTTACGCACGTCTATGGTCACGTGCTGGAGACGTGGTACTACTGGTCGTCTGGGACACTGGACAGCACTATGGTGGGCCCAGATAGTCTTGTGGCGGAGTTCGACTTCGATAGCAATGGCCGGCTGACGGGGACAACGGACACGGGAGGCCACGACTCCTTCTACATTCGCACGGCTCCCGTTTGGCAAAACCTGGACACGATTGTGACGGCGGGGTACCGGCGAACGAGGTACGAGTATGACGACTGGGGCAGGGTGATCACCGAGACGGATCCGTTGGGCCGCGAGAGCCACATCGAGTACGATTCGCTCAACCGGGTGCTACGGACCATCAGCCCACAGTCGGATACGACGTCGTTCGAGTATGATCCGCTCTACTTGCGGAAGATGACGGACGCGCTGGGGAACGTCTATGAGATCACCACCAACGCGCTCGGGTGGGTGGAGGAACGGAAGGATCCTTGGGGGAGAAGCGATTCGTATACCTATGACGTAAACGGCAATGTCAAGACTTGGACGAATCGCAACGGGCAGATGGTGAGCTTCACGTACAACGAGCTGGATCAAATGGTATCGCGGATCGCCGATGGCGACACGACGACGTTCGCGTACGATCAGCCAGGCCGATTCGTGGTGGCGTCGAACGCGGAGAGTGTAGATACGGTGCGGTTCGACGTGAGCGGCCGGCCGGATACCTTGATCACCTGGCGTGCGGGGACTCGCTACGCGCTCCATTCCACGTACAACGAGAACGACCAGCGGACGATGCTGGTGAGGACCGCACCTTCCCCCGATACCATCGAGTATCGGTATGATGGTTATCTGCAGCTGGACACGCTGATCGACATCGACGGCGGGAGTACGAGGATTCTCTACAACGACGACCGGCTGCCGTATCACATTACTCTGCCGACAGGGCTGATGTCGAGCATGACGTACCCTTCGACGCACCAGACATCGAAGATCTCGTACAGCGACAGTACCGTGAACGCCCTGCTCGGGCTCGGGTTCGCCTTCGACAGCGTTATGGCCGTCAAGGAGCGCCACAACCCAGCCGGTGACACGCTGATTACTTATCTCTATGATCCTGATGGCCAGCTCACCTGGTTCTCCAAGTACTACAACGAGAGTCCGGATTGCGAGGACGACCCGGACGACGGGCAGGTCTGCGACGCACCAGAGGGCCAGCTGCCCGTACTAGCCCGGAGGATCTACGAGTACGACGCCCTGGGCAACCGCGACACAATGAGCACGTACGATGGGCAGGGCTGGACCTACTCATATGCCCAGATTGACACAGCCAATCGGATGACTGAATTCGGCGAATTCAAGATGGAATACGACTTCGCGGGCAATCTCACGCGGAAGTACATGGCGGCCGACTCCACCGAATTCAACCAACACCTCGACTGGAACAGCCTCGGCCAGCTGGAGATGGTGGAAACGAATGGGGATACCGTCTGGTTTGGCTACGACGGGTTCGGGCGCCGGGTGACCAAGATCACCGAGAGCGACACGACCCGCTATATCTGGGATGGAGACGATCTGTTCATGGAGCTCGACGAATCGGGCAATATCGTGACCGAGTACACGTACTACCCTGGGATCGACGCGCCTCACAGCATACGACGCAGTGATAGCGTCTACTATTACGCCATGGACAATCATCCAGGGAGCGTGATCGGGCTAATCGACGAGTCGAACACTGTAGTGAACCATTACGAGTATTGGCCGTTTGGGAAGCTGTTGTCGGCGACCGAGGGCGTGACGAACAACCTGCAGTTTGCCGCCCGGGAAGTGGACGAGACGGGTTATGTGTATATGCGAAGCCGGTATTACGACTGCGATGTTGGCCGGTTCATCTCCGAGGACCCGAGCGGGCTTGCCGGCGGGATCAACCTCTACGCGTATGTCGGGAACAACCCGATCAACTTCCGAGATCCCTTAGGGATGTTTAGAGTAGGTGAGTATGACTGCGAGTATGTCGGCCACGCATGGTATGAAGGAGAGCTCCTCCCGGTTATTCTCTGCGAGTATGTGGGGTCTGGATCCGACGAGCCGCCGGTTGCAGGAGTCGGAGAATCACAGGACGATGCCGGACAGCAGGCGCCAAACTGCGTTGGGGGCTTGGCGAATCCTGACTGCAGAGACTGGGTGCGTGCCTCGATAAGTTTTCTCCGCACACACCCCGATGCCCGGTGTCAGGCGATTGGTAACTACGCAAAGAGCCTGTGGGACAAGGGCTGGATACATTATGTTAGAGAGGTGCCTCGCGAAGGGGGAAAGGTGGTTCTTGGCCTTGCGAATGCTCCAGAACGGGGCCATATCACGATCACTGATGCGGCCTTTGAGGGTATTTACCCGGCGGCGGTGGCAGAGGGAGACACGATTTGGTCAACACGACTACTGAATAATGCAATTGCGCACGAGGTGACGCATGTCAAAGATCCGTTGTTCTCGCACGAGACAGTCACAGAAAGAGGCTACCTGTGCGAGGAACGCGACCGCAACTAGCGGGGCTATTGGTGATTTTCCAGCGTGATCACGGGCTATAGGCTGACGTTGACCAGTTGTGGGAGGTTGACAGTAATGAGGTTTCATCGATTCCGTGGCTTTGGAGAGCACCAGTACAAACTGGCGGCGGCTGTGATCTCTTGCGCGGTTGCAGCCATTCTAACGGGGCTCGGATCCCGGCAAGAGGCCCAAATCGTCCTTCCTGGGTGGGCTTTTGGGTGTTGGGAGCTTGAGCTGGGAGAGACGTGGGTACCCGACTTCAGCGAACGGGAGAACGACATCGAGTCTCGCACGCCGCCGCAACGCTTTAACCTTAGCGAGTTCCCCGAGTGCCTAGGTGAAGGTTGGTTCAGAATCCTGCCAGTGCGTGGGACGCCGCCTACGACCCATCCGTTTGCGTACTGGGAGCCAATCGGCCAAGACTCGGTCAAGCTTGTGTGGGCAGGCTTCTTTGGCGGCGTGTATCTACGACTTGAGGTGAGAGGAGATGGTCTGTACGGTCGAGCGTATACATATGACGATCTCGTAGACAGTCCGACGCATCACACATCTGCGGTTGCGAGGCGGATACGTTGCGGTTTTCGGACGCGTTCTGGGTGACTCGCAAGCGATTTGGTTGCTTCTGTCCGGAATCCGATTCCGTGGTGACTAGAACCGGCGTAATCAGGCCACCTGCTGCCCAATCACTTGTGAAAGGCTGCTTCCCGTGGCGTGTGGCCCAGCTCAAAGCGTACATACCCGACGAACGCTATGATTCTTGGTGGGGTCCAGAGTGCCGGTTCGCTAGGCCGCTGGTCGTCGGATTGCCGGCCTCTCCGCTTCTACTGCTCACGTGATGAAGGGGCTCAATAGCCTTCGGAGAATGTCAACTGCTTTCTGGTTCTCGACGCTCGGGGGCCAGAATTTCCCTGAAAGGACCAAGCCGTTCTGGCCCATAGATCTGTGTAACAAGTTCCGCCCGCTGCCTCTTCGAGCTTGCGCAGGTAGGTTGGGAACTCCTGCCGTGTCCTCGCAGGAATGACGCGCGTCGCGTATTGTGCCACCCTGCTCCGGATCGGTTCCTCGCCCAGCAGTGAGGCGCACTGCCTGTCCAGGAACATCGCGTCCCAGTGCGGGAAAGGAGGACACGACTGCGATGTCGTCCCACGTCCCTCGGTTCGGCGGCGCGCTGTCCTGATGCGGCCCGCCGGGCCAGCCCAGCCACCAGAAGCGAGCTGACCTCGATGGCCGGAGCGGACAAGGCCTCCCTGTAGGGTTGTGTCGGGAACAGGCCCATCACCTCTAGGGATCCCTCGGGGTTGCAGACAGAAGAAGGAGGCGGGTTGACGTGCCAACTAGTCTTTTTTGGAGAAATCAAGACGGCAGCTTGGCCCCCGTTATTGTCTGTAGCGCACTGGATGAGAATGGTAGTAATAATAGTGATATGACAGCGGCAGAAGCCAGGTCCTTCTATGGAGTAGGAAGCCATCCGTGGACTTGACCCGGTTATGCCGAGCTACGCATAGCCGGGTCAACCCCATCCGACCCTTCTTGACCCGACGTGTAGCGCCCAGTGCGAATCGTCATCGAGACATTGTAGTCGTTTTCATCGTACAAGCGCAGCGAGGCATAGGCATTCGTGTTCTCCGTGTCGTGGAACGCCGGATCGACCGAGAAATCGAGCTGCACGTGGAATTCCCCATGGATCACCAGCTCCATCGTGCCAATACCGGCGATGCGAAAGCCTCCGCCGGACCCCGCTCCCTCGGGGATGTAGATGGTCAGCACTCCACCAGCCTCGCACGCCTCTTCGTTGCTAATCGCAGAAGAGTACGCTTTCTGACGGGCCGTACCATAACCTGCGGCCCTTTGCGGGCAACCGTTCCTTGGGCTTGGCCTATCGAACCTCTCGCTTCTGCAGCGCGCGCACGTCCGCGCATCAAGCGCGCCACCTGCTCCACCACCTTCGGAGCCAGGAACTGCCCGGGGCCCGGCGCGCCACGAACGGGTTGACCCGCAACCGTGCGTCGCACGCCCGCCCGGGACAGTCCATCTCCCGGCCCAACCAGGACTCCTCAAGCGGATGACGCTCGGAGCAGACCGGGCAGCGAACCGCTGGGCCATCCCCGAGGTCAACGGCGGTCACCACGAGGGGCCCCAGGGTGATGCCGACGAGGTCGACGAGGTAGACGGAGCCCCCTCGATCGCCGCAGGCAACGCTCGCCCGGTGCGGGTGATGAGCCGCCGCGTTCCCGCCATCCAGCAGCAGCAGCGTTGCGATACACTCTCCCTCCTCGGCGTCCCAGACCCTGAGCGTTCTGTCCCAGCTCGTCGACACTATCCAGGCGCCGTCGGGGCTGTAGGCACATCCCATGACTCTGCCGGTGTGGCCTGCAAGGCTACGAATCTCCCGTCCTGTCCCGGCATCCCATAGCTTCACTGTCCTATCCTCGCTTGCTGAGACCACCCGGGCGCCGTCGGGGCTGTAAGCACAGGCGGTGACCGGGCCGGTGTGGCCCGCCAGGGTGCGAGTCTTCCGGCCCGTCTCAGCGTCCCAGAGCTTGAGCGTCCCATCCGTGCTTGCGCAGACCACCCGGGCACCGTCAGGGCTGCAAACACAATCGTTGACGTGGCCGCCGTGGCCCTTGAGCGTGCGAACCGGCTCGCCCCTGTCGATGTCCCAGACCTTGAGCGTCCCATCCGCGCTCGCCAAGACCGCCCGAGCACCGTCGGGGCTGTGGGCAATCGCGCCGATGTGACGGCCCTCGAGGGAGCGGATCTTCACGCCCGTCTCGGCGTCCCAGACCTGCTTGAGTTGGCTGCCGACCACCTCGGCACCGTTGGGGCTGTAGGCACAAGCCCGGACGCCGCCGGTGCGACTCGCAAGGGTCTGGAGCGCGTGGCCTGTTTCGCCGTTCCAGAGCTTGAGCGTCTCATCCTTACCTGCCGAGACCATCCGGGCGCCGTCGGGGCTGTAGGCACAGGCGGTGACTGCGCCGCGGTGGCCCTCCGGGGCGCGCACGTTGCGGCCCCTCTCAACCTCCCAGAGCTTGAGCGTACCGTCCTCGCTTGCCGAGACCACCCACGCGCCGTCGGGCCTGTAGGCGCAGGCCTTGACCGCGCCCGTATGGCCCGCGAGGGTCTGCAGCGCGTGGCCCGTCGCCGGATTCCAGAGCTTGAGCGTGTTGTCGAAGCCTGCCGAGACCACTCGTGTGCCGTCCGGGCTGTAGGCACAGGCCAAGACCTGGCTGGTGTGGCCGCGGAACGTGCGAATTCCCTTTCCGGTGGCGGGGTCCCACAGCTTGAGCGCGTGGTCGTGGTTTGCCGAGACCACTCGGGCACCGTCGGGGCTGCAGGCACAGGCGTTGATCTCGGTGTGACCCGCTAGGGTGCGCATCTCCCGGCCCGTCTCGGCGTCCCAGAGCTTGAGCGTCCCATCCCCACTTGCCGAGACGATCCGGGCGCCGTCCGAGCTGTAACCACAGGCCGTGACTGGGCCGATGTGGCCCTCAAGGGTATGAAGCTCCTGGCCCGTCTCCGTGTCCCAGAGCTTCAGCGTCTTATCCCCGCTTCCCGAGATCACCCGGGCACCGCGCGGGCTGCAGGCACAGGCCAGGACATACGCGGTATGGCCCGCGAGCGTGCGCACCTCCTGGCCCGTCTCGGCGTCCCAGAGCTTGACCGTCCCGTCTGCACTTCCCGAGACCACCCGGGCGCCGTCGGCGCTGTAGGCACAGGCCGTTACCGGCCCGGTGTGGCCCTGCAGCGTCTGGAGTTCCTCACCGGTCTCCGCGTCCCAGAGCTTGAGTGTGTTATCCGTGCTTCCTGAGACCACCCGGGTGCCATCCGGGCTCCACGCGCAGGCGTTGACGGCTTCTACGTGACCCTCGAGGGTGCGAAGCAGAGCCTCCGACTCCCGCGACGGCCTCCGGGTTCGCAACCAGGGCCGCGCCCGCGGCCGGCTGCGGCGCTCAAGCTCGGGCGCGAGCAGGGCGGTGACTGGCTCGTCCTCCCACTGGAGCCGGTTGTACAGCTGCTGCCACAAGAGCCCCGGCTCGCGACGCAGCACGTGCATCTCGCGGGCCAGGGCCCTGCGGAACGCCGCCAGCGCGGCCGCGCGCCGCCCGTCCGCCGGCAGACTGGCGCCACCTTGCCGTTGCACCGTCATGTCACTGCCATCGCTTCCGCCGCCTCTAGGTCCCACGGCGCGTCCAGATGACGACGACGCCGCACCCGGCGTTGCTGCCGCCGAACTCGGCGGGCAGCGAGCCGGGACCATCGTAGACCTCGACCGCCTCGACCTCGGCGGGAATGACGAGCCCGTCGACACTCGCGGGTGCGATGTTCCTACCACCGCCCACGTACATCCGGTCAACGTATACGGCCGGCCGGCAGGCGCCCCGCAGGCGATCGCGCTCATAACGAGCGAAGATCACATAGCAGCCCCCTCCCGGGCAGCGCACCCGGGCGCCCGGC
>JASFTY010000048.1:0-13190 GCA_050050535.1 Gemmatimonadales bacterium
TGGTGGGCCGGGACGATGGCGATGGAGATGGGGATGGCGATGGCGAGAGCTACATGCCGCCGGCGGAGGGGGAGAGGATGCCGCCGCTGGTGAGTCCGGAGGCCGGGGAGGACGGCCCACTGGGGGTGCCGGGGGCGATCATGCGTGCGGCGCTCGATCTCACCCACCCGCTGACCTTCGGCTACGAGGTGGGTTCCATCGCCGTGCCGGTCTCGGGCAGCGATTTCTATCGGCCGTCGGAGAGCGGCTCGAGCCCGGTGGCCTTCGTCGGCGAGGACCTGGCCGTAGCCGGGTTCACCTGGCCCGAGAACACGCAGAAGTTCCTGGAGGGCACGGCCTGGATGATCGATGAGCCGCTGGGCCGGGGACGTGTGGTGCTTTTCGCCGACGATCCGAACTACCGGCATCTGTGGCCGTCGCTGAACCGGCTGTTTCTGAACGCGATACTGATCGGGCCCACGGTTCGGTAGGTGGGAATTCGGCAATCCATGACTACTTGACCAAGCGAACAGTGAAACACTCGATGTGAGAACCGCCGCGGTTCCCAATTCGAGTAGTCTATTGCTCAGGTATTCTAGTAATCATGGATTGCCGAATTCCCAACAAGCACTAGCCTCGGTGTGCCTCTGTGCTTTAGCTTGTAGCGCATGAGTGCGTCCACCACCGGCCCGCAGGAGTCGGGCTTCCCGACCGACGACCCACGCCTACTCTCGCTGCTGCCACTGATCTACGTGGCGTGGTCGGACAGCGACCTCACGTTGGCCGAATGGCGAGCGATCGCCGACCAGGTCGAAAAGCTCGACCTGCCCGAGGGCACAAAGCTGCCGGTGCTGGAACGCTGGCTGAATCCGGACGCGCCACCGGCGCCCGGTGAACTGCGCAACCTGCTGAGCTTGATCCGGCGGATGGCGGCTGGGTTGCCGGAGTCGACGCGGCGGTCGCTGGCGGATCTCGGCGTCGAGCTGGCGCAGGCCGGCGGCGGTGACGACGCGGAGTTCTGGCTGCGTCCCGAGGTCAGCGAGGCGCTGGCGGACATCGAAGGTGCTCTCGGCGTGGACGCCTCCCAGCTTTGCCGGGAGCTTCTGAGCCCCGAGGGGGTGCGGCCCGCCGGCGAGGACGAGGAGCCGCCGGCGGCATTCGATGTCGGCTCGATGACGCGACTGCTGGGCGGCGCCTATCGCGAGACGCGGGAGGCGGTGCTGAGAGTCCTGCGCGACCCGAAGTTCCGGTACGAGTATGGGCTCGACCGGACGACCTACCGGGAACGCGTGATGGATTGGTGCCGCGAGTTGGCCCGGCACGGGTTCGGCGCGCTGGCCTATGCGCCGGACTACGGTGGCAAAGGCGACCTCGGCCGGTTCCTCGCCGTGTCCGAGACGTTGGGCTACCACGATCTGAGTCTGGCGGTGAAATTCGGCGTCCAGTTCGGGTTGTTCGGCGGTAGCGTCTCCAGCCTCGGCACGCATCGACATCACGAGAAGTACCTCCCCGATATCGGAGCGCTGGAACTGCCCGGCTGCTACGCGATGAGCGAGGCGGCGCACGGCTCCAACGTACGCGATATCGAGACGGTGGCGCGCTACGACAGGAAGGCGCGCGAGTTCGTGATCAACACGCCGACCGGTCGGGCGCGCAAGGTCTACATCGGCAATGCGGTTCGTCACGGCCGGATGGCCACCGTGTTCGCGCAGCTCGAGATCGATGATGCGCGTTACGGCGTGCACGCTTTCCTCGTCCCGATCCGCGACCGGGAAGGGAAGCTTCGTCAGGGTATCCGCATACGCGACCACGGTGAGAAGGCCGGCCTGGGCGGTGTGGACAACGGATCCATCTGGTTCGACCACGTCCGTATCCCACGTGAGAACCTGCTGAACCGATTCGCCTACGTCAGCGCGGACGGCGTCTACACGACGACGATTCCCAGCGATGCGAAGCGCTTCTTCACCATGCTCGGCACGCTGGCCGGCGGCCGGATCAGCATAGCGGCTGCGGCGTTGAGCGCGGTGAAGACGGGTCTGACGATAGCCGTGCGGTACGGCGCGCGGCGCCGGCAATTCGGACCGGCCGGCGAGCCCGAGACCCGCATCCTCGACTACCGGAGCCATCAGCGCCGCCTGATGCCGCCGCTGGCGACGACGTTCGCTCTCGACTTCGCCATCAAGCACCTGGTGCGAACATACCTGGCACGCCGTGGCACGATGTCGCGGGAGGTCGAGGTGCTGGCGGCAGGGCTGAAGGCGTATTCGAGTTGGCACGCCGTTCACACCCTGCAGACGTGCCGGGAAGCCTGCGGCGGCTCCGGCTACATGGCGGTGAACCGCTTCGCCTCACTGCGAGCCGACACCGACGTCTTCACCACGTTCGAGGGCGACAACACGGTACTGATGCTGCTCGTTGCCAAGGCGCTGCTAGCCGACTTCCGGGAACAGTTCGAGGAAGCTCGGTTCCTGGGGATCGTCAAGCAGGTCACGGGGAAGGCGGCACGTGCGATCGCCGAGCTGAATCCCATCGTCACCCGTATGGCCGACGAGGCGCATCTGCGCGATCCCGAGTTCCAGCTCGGCGCCTTACGCTACCGCGAGAACCGCGTGCTGGTCGGCTTGGCACGACGGCTGAAGAAGCTGATCGACAAGGGTATGGATTCGTTCGCCGCCATGAACGACTGCCAGGATCAGCTGCTCGCTCTGGCGCACGCCCACGTCGAGCGCGTCATCCTCGAGCAGTTCCACGACGCGATCGGCGATGTGCCCAACGCGCAGCTGCAATCGGTCCTCCGTACACTCCGCGACCTCTTCGCCCTGTCGCGCATCGAGGCCGATCGTGGCTGGTTTCTCGAGTACGGCTACATCGAGGGCAACAAGTCGAGGAGAATCCGTAGCCTGGTGAACCGCCTGTGTCATGACGTTCGCCAGCAGGCGCTGCCGCTCGTCGACTCCTTCGCCATCCCGGACGAACTGCTCGGGGCACCGATCGCGCTGGGCGAGTTCACGAGGCAACGGCACGCCGGGAGCTAGAGGACGGAGCCAGGGAACGCGGGGGCAGAAACGAACGCCGCCGGGGTCTTCGATCCCCGGCGGCGTCTTGTTTCGAGAAGCGGAGGCCCGCTCGTTATCGGCTGCGACCGCTCCCACAGCGGGCAGGTGGGACAGCTGAGGTAGTCTTCGTCAGTTCAAGACAGTTTGGAAGCGCCAGCTCCCGAACGAGCCTCCGCGAAGAATTGTCAAAAAGCCACCGTATCTCTGCGCACTCCCCAGGGCCGGCCGTTCAGACGAGCCCGACGATGAGGTAGATCACCGTGGTGAGAATGACCAGCAGGCCGAGGCGAGCTTCACAGCGCTCAGGTGCCGTCAGGACCTTCGCTTCTGTTCTCATATTGTCATCTTCCTGACAGGGCAGAGTGGCCGAGCGTACAGACGAAGCCAAAGCTAGAACGCTCTGATCAGGTACCGATCAGGTGACGGTCAGGTGAGCCGCCAGCCTATCAGGTGCGTATCAGGCTGGTGGGGCTGACGATCAGGTGCCGGTCAGGTGGCTATCATGTGAAGGGTTCCAGGTGCAATATTCGGTCATGGCGCTGGGGAACAGATGTTTGTGGGCGGCGATCGCGGGGACCGTCTTGTGGCGGATCGGCTGGATGGTCAGATTTCGGAATATCCCCTCGCGCTGAGGTCAAATGATCGAGATAAGGACACTGGGGCGTACATCGGTGGCGGTGGACGGCGAGCCGTTGAGCGGGGAGGCGGCGTGGCCGAAATCGCTGGCGCTGCTGGTCTACATGGCCCGGGAGCCGGGTCCGGACCGGCGGGACGAGATCCTAGGGGTGCTGTGGCCGGAGCGGGACGAGAAGCGGGCGCGGCGAGCGCTGAACCAGCTGCTGTACACGCTACGCAAGACCAGCCCGCAGCTCACGCTGGAGAGTGTGGAGGACGCGGTCGACTTCGGGCGTGAGGTGTGGCTGGACGTGGAGGAGTTCGAGCGTCGTCTGGAGGCGAACGATCCCGAGGGGGCGGTAGCGCTGTACGAGGGGCCGTTTTTGGCCGACCTGGCGGTAAACGAGCCGGACTTCGACCACTGGGCGGACCGGCAGCGGGCGGACCTGCAGCGGAAGTTTCGCAAGGCGGCGCTGGAACTGGCGAGCCAGGCTCGGGAGGCGGGCGATCTGGATGGCGCGGTTGCGCACTGCCGCCGGCTGGTCGACTCGGACACGCTGGACGATGAGGCACAGCACCTGCTGATCGAGTCGCTCTACGCGCGTGGTGACCGTGTGGCGGCGCTGCGTCAGTACGAGGTATACCGCGATCTGCTGGCGCGGGAGCTGGAGGTCGAGCCGCTGGAGCACACGCGCGAGCTGGTGGAGCGGATCCGCAGCGAGCCGCAGGCGGCCGAGGGTCCACAGGAGTCGGTGACGTCTGAGGGGGAGGGGGAGGCGGGGGAGGCAGCGGATCGCGAGGAGACCGTCGAGGCGCCGCCGGTGGGGCGGCCTAGGCGGCCGCCGGTTCGCCGGAGCTGGCTGGCGGCGGGCGCGATGGTGGTGGCGGCGGTACTGGCGGTTGTGTTCTGGCCTTGGCGGGGCGATGGCCCCGGGGTCGCGGGCGACGAGGTGCTGGCGGCGGAATCGATGCGGGTGGCGGTGCTACCGTTCGCGCTGCACGGGTTCGGGAACGACGACGAGGGGCTGTCGGCGGGCGTGGCGCAGCTGCTGGCGATCAACCTCGAGGAGCTGGGCTCACTGGAGATCGTTCCTCACCACACGGTTCTCGACGTATGGGAGCGCGGCGGATTGAGCGGGGCGACGGCGCTCACCGCCGAGTCGCTCGCTGTGCTCGCCGTGAATATGCAGGCCACGTCGCTCATCTTGGGTGACCTGCACGCCAGCGGAGACGAGTTTCGAATCGTGGCCGAGCTGGTGGGCGGCCGGACCGGCGAGGTGCTGGCGCGGGCCGACGTGCGGGGGCCTCGGGACAGTCTCTTCGGTCTGCTCGACGAGCTGGCGCTATCGCTGGCCGCCGACCTGAGCGCGAGGGCGGATACGACCGAGGCCGAGTGATCTGATTCCGGGCCTTCCCTGACCGGCTGTGCCCGAGATCGCGACGGAGCTGCCCAGCGCGAGCGCCTGACACAGCGCGGTGGGCCGGGGCGGCCAGGGATCGGGACTTCTATCTGTGGTTCGAGATGACCGTAAACTCCAATTAGGAGGGGTCATGCGCCGTTTTCTCCAGTCCCTATTGGCGCTCAGCATCGGTCTGTTGATCGGGCATGGCGCCGGATGCAAGCCGCCACCCGTGGTACTCAGCCAGGCGGTGACGGTCGAGATCAGCGGGACCCCGTCGCCGGTCGTGGTGAGGCCGGACACGGTGGAGGTGCTTCGGCAAGACACTCTGATGTGGTATCATCCCAGCGCCGACAGCTTCTTCATCGACATGTCCGTCGATCGAAAAGGCTCACCCGCGGTCGATAAGCTGCTGAAGGGGGTCGGGGGCAGCTACGCGGTGACGGTGATACGGGAAGACGCGCTGGTCGACAGCGTGTACAAATACCTGGTCACCGTGTGGCAGGACGGTCGGATGGACAGCCTGGATCCGCACATCATCCCGCGGGAAGAGGAAGGGCCGCACTAGTCGGGCGCGTCCACCAGCGACCGGAAGCGCGGGTGATCGTGCAGGCTCTCCCACCACCAGTCGCTGGCGATGTACTCCTTCGCGCCCGGCTCGGCCTCGAGGAGGGCACCGAGCAGGCGGAGCGCTTCGGTTGTGTCCCCGAGCTGTAGCCGGGCGTTGGCCTCGTAGTAGCCCATCCAGGGATCCTCCTCATCGAGGCCGGCGCGGGCCCGTTCGATGACCGCCCGGGCGCTGTCGGCGAGGCCGGCGCGCACCAGCACCGCAGCCACCTGCATGAGGGTCTGGGCGTGGGTCACGGCTCGCACCTCCTGTGGGCTCAGCTCGACCTGCCGCGTCTGTAGCTGCCAGGCACGCTCGACGTCGGGGGCCGGGCCCTCGGGCCCCGCCAGCGCCACCAGCCCTGCGGCGACGAAGGTCTCTCGATCCGGATAGCGCTGCTGACCTTCGCCGCACCAGCGCGCCACCCTGTCCCAGTCCTTGAGGTTAACCGCCGTGTAGCAGAGTCTGTAGAGGACGACGCGGGCGTCGTCCAGAAAAGCGTCCGCCTCGTAGGCGCGTTCTGCGGTTATCAGCGCTGCCTGGAATTCGCCTCTCAGTGCGTAGATCAGGCTGAGCCTGCTCCAGGCGCGGGCCAGTGTGGGGTCGATCTCGACGGCCTTGGTGAGCTCCTCCTCGGCCTCGGCCTCCAGGCGAGCAGCTTGCTCCGCGTCGTCGGTCTCATAGGCCAGAGCGGAGAGCAGATTCCCGCGGAGCTCCAAGGTGCTGGCGTTGGCCGTGTCCAGCGCGAGCGCCCGATCGGCGTGAGCGAGGCCCTCCAGGAGCGTGGTCACATCGCGAGACCTTCCGGGGCCGATGACCTGCGAGCGCTTGGAGGCCACCCATCCGCGGAGCACGATGGGCTCGACCCACTCGGGGTCCGCAGCCTCGGCTCTGGCGAGCAAACGGTCGGCCATCTGCAGGGTCGTCAAGGCGGCGGCAGTGTCCTCCTCGGGGATGCGGTCCGCCTCTTCGATGAAGCGGATGGCGCGTTGCACGTACTCCCAAGCCTCGGGGCTGCGCGTGCCGGCTTGCCACTCCCGTAACCGGATCTCCTCGCCCAGGCGCTCACGCAGCAACCGGGCGATCGAGTCGCCGACCTGGTCGAGCAGCGCGAAGGGGTGGGCAGCCGTCCCGTCGACCACGCTGCTCATCAGGTGAGTCATCGCCCGAGCGTCGATGAGCTGGACGCTGACGCGCAGCTGCTCACGGGTGCCGGTGACGCTGCCCTCCACCAGCATTCCCGCGCCGAGCTGCTGGGCGATCGTGTCGCGAGGCATTCCCCGGTCGCGGTAGGGCTTGAGTGCGTTTCTGGGAAGAACGTCGAGGCGTTCGACCTGAGCCAGCCGGTGGGTCAGGTGCTCGGTGAGGCTGTTGGCGATGTGCGCGAGTTCTCCGTCCGCACTGTGATCGTCGAAGTAAAGGACCGCGATACGCGTCGCTGCAGGTAGCGTGGCGGCATCGATCTGCGGGTGCGGCTCCGTTTCGCCTCGTAAGAACAGGACGTACGCCGGTGGCGCGAGAGCCACGAGTCCCAACAACAGGGCGACGTGGATCGGACGCACCCTCTCGGCCCAGGTAGGCCAGGGAGCTTTGCCGATGGCGCGCCGCCGCTCGTGCGCCCAGGCGAGCACGAGCGTGGTCGGCAGTCCGATCGCCAGCAGGTACAGCGCGAGGTGGAACACCCAGTTCGGGAACAGCCCGCGATCGACCAGGATATCCGTCGCCTGGAGCACCAGCCAAGCGACGCCGAGATAGACGAGCGCCGCGCGGACGAAGCGACGCGAGCGTAGCTCTCTGACGAGGGCGCTCGCCCCGGTCTCCACCGCCTGGGTCGCGCCCAGCTCGGGGGCCGTCGCGGCGGGCCGGAGCGGCGCGCGCGTCGTCTCGGACAGCGGGCGGAACTCGGGCGATTCCCCTGCGCGCACGCGCTCGACCAGCGCCAGCGTCTCCTCCAGGGGCTCGACTTCGAGCTCGCGCGCCAGGCGCTCGCGGTGGGCCTCGAAGCGACTCAGGGCTGCTGTGCGATCGCCGCTGGCGGCCAGCAGACCGATCAGGGTGTGTTGGGCTTCGTCATCGAGGGGCTCTAGGGTCGTCCAGCGCCAGGCTTCCGCCAGAGCGGTGGCCGTGTCGCCGGCCGCGGCCCGCTCGGCGATGACATTACGGAAGCCCTGGTGCGCGAGGCGGGCGAGAGCGGCGCGCGTGTTGGCCAGCCATTCCTCGAAATCGCCGACGCCGGGCAGCGAGAACTGGTCCAGGAACGGGCCTTTGTAGAGCTCGATCACTCGGCGCCAGTCGCCGCGCTCGGCTGCAGCCTCCAGTTGCGCGGCGTCCACGGTGCAGGTCCCGGCGTCCAGCTGGACGGAATCGCCCACGACTTGCAGACACTCCTCGCCCAGCTCGCGCTTGAGAGCGTAGAGCGCCTGGGAC
Organism: Gemmatimonadales bacterium; assembly: GCA_050050535.1. Classification (GTDB taxonomy): domain Bacteria; phylum Gemmatimonadota; class Gemmatimonadetes; order Palauibacterales; family KS3-K002. The sequence continues at coordinate 8,085 of JASFTY010000048.1, forward strand.
AGGGAGTGACGTGCTCTCTCTTCCTCACGTTCCGGCCAGAAGAGCGCCAGGAGATGGCCCCGCGATGCTTGCCCCTCGACCGCCAGGTAGGCGAGCAGCGCGAACCTCTGCCTCTGGGCAGTGATTCCCGGCAGATCGACGCCGTCGCGGTGGACGGCGCCGCGGCCCAGAGTTCGGAGCTCGATCATCGGGCGCAGTCGAGCTGGTCGGGCGAGCAGCGCAGCGAGCGAGACGTTGGGGCCAGGCGACTCATCGCTTTCTCCCGTTGGCGGCTTGACGGCCCCCCGGGCCGCCGGATAGGCGAACCGACGGTCGGGGGGTGGGCCGACGGCAGGAGTACGTGTGTGATACATAGTGCAGGCCCGCCATGGGGTACCGCAAGCTGTATCCGGGCCGCCGGGCGCGCTTGCCGCCCATGGTCGTAACTGTCTGCGGACCCAGGGGTTGAGGCTCCGGCCCTATCCACATGACAGGCGAATGATCTGCGTGATAGCCCAGATGACGTGGCGCTGAAAGCCCGCTGAAGTGGGTCCCGTATACTGCCGGCGCGAGTTGGAGGGCGGGTCCGGGGGCGGTGACGAGATCCGGCAAATCGGAGGTAGTGATGCTCTGTGGCAGGAAGAGGCTCAGCAAGGCAGCGCGCGTGGCGAAGATCATCGGGCTCGGACTGTTCTATCTGGCCTTGGCGGCGGCACTCACCTACTCGGTGCTGAGCCCGGTCCAGGCCGGGGCGCCCTAGGAGGGCGCGACGCAGCGGGCAGCAACGAACCCACCCCCGCGGTGGAGGGTGCAGTCCACCGTGGCAACCCCGCCGATTCCACTCCTCAGCTCTGCTCTCAGCAGCGAGGGGCGCCCGACTCCCGGGCGCCCCTCGGCCCCGCGGCGCGAGCCTCAGTCCCGAACATCACTTGCGGGGGTCCCACGGCTCCTCTAGTCTGAGCTATCAAGTCCATTCCCATTCAGCTTCAAGTTAACGGTGCCTGCTGGAGAGGTCCGAGATGAGACTGCGATACGCGCTAGCGATGGTCGCCCTGCTGCCGACCCTGGGGTGGGCGCAGCGGTCGGCCGACGAGATCCCGACGCCCGCCTCGTTCCTCGGTTTCGAGGTCGGGGCGGACCGCAGATTGGCCGACTGGACCGAGATAACCGGTTACCTAAACGTCCTGGCGGACGCCAGCGACCGGATCCAGCTCGACACGCTGGGGATGACCACGCTGGGGCGGCCGTTCGTCGCGCTGACCATCTCCAGCGCTGCGAACCTGCGGCGACTGGACCACTACCTGGCGGTGCAGCGTAAGCTAGCGGACCCGCGGCTGCTGCGGTCGGAGCTCGAGGCGGCGGAGCTGATCGAGGAGGGGCGTACGATCGTTCTGATCACCGGCGGGATCCACTCGACGGAGGTGGGCGGCTATCAGATGCCGATGCGGCTGGCCTACCATCTGGCGGCGCGGGACGACGAGGAGACCCGCGCGATCCTCGAGAACGTCATCCTGCTGCTGGTGCCGTCGCTCAACCCCGACGGCAGCCAGATGGTGGTGGACTGGTACGAGAGCACGCTGGGCCGGCCGTGGGAAGGGTCCGGACCGCCGTTCCTCTACCACCACTACGTCGGTCACGACAACAACCGCGATTGGTACGCGTTCACGCAGAAGGAGACGCAGCTGACCGTCACCAAACTGCACAACGTCTGGCACCCGCAGATCGTGCACGACATACACCAGATGGGCTCGCGGGGCGCGCGCTTGTTCGTGCCGCCGTGGATCGATCCGGTGGAGCCGAACGTCGATCCGCTGCTCATCGCCGGGTCGAACGCCATCGGTACGGCGATGGCGTGGGAGATGTACGGGCAGGGTAAGACGGGGGTCCTGATCAATGCGATCTTCGATGCCTGGACCCCCGCGCGCGCCTACCAACACTACCACGGCGGTGTGCGGGTGCTGACGGAGACGGCGAGCGCGCGGCTGGCGACGCCGATCACGGTGCCGTTCGACTCGCTGGGCGGCGGCAGGGGAGTGGACGCCCAGATGTCGTCGTGGCGGTTCCCCGAGCCGTGGCGGGGCGGCGAATGGCGACTCGCCGACATCGTCGACTACCAGGAGGCGGCGGCTACAGCACTGCTCAAGCAGGCGGCGCTCTACCGCGAGCGCTGGCTCAGCAACTTCTACCGGATCGGGCTCCGCAGCATCGGCGGCCGGGAGGGTTGGCCGCGCGCCTTCGTGATCCCGCTGGAGGGTCAGAACGCCGACGGCCTGGCCGACATGTTGCGCATCTTGGTGACTGGCGATGTCGAGGTGCATCGCGCGTTGGAGTCGTTCGCCGCCGCCGGTCGCGTCTACACGGAGGGCACGTACGTCATCCCGCTGGCGCAGCCGTACTCGGGGTTCGCCAAGACGCTGCTGGAGGCTCAGGAGTATCCGTCGTTGCCCGAGTACCCCGGCGGCCCGCTGCGCGCGCCGTACGACGTCACAGCGCACACGCTGCCGCTGATGATGGGCGTCGCGGTGAAGGCCCTGGATGAGATGCCGGACGCGGAACTGTCGGAGCCCATCGAGGCGCCGTCCTACGACAAGCGGGCGGCGGGCCTCTCGGGCGGCGGCGCTCCGCGCATCGCGATCTACGAGCCGTGGATGTCATCGATGGATGCGGGTTGGACTCGCTGGGTGTTCGATGAGTACGGGATCGAGTACGAGCAGCTGCGCGATGCCGACGCCCGGGCCGGTAACCTGCGTTCCCGGTTCGACGCCATACTGCTGCCCGACTTTTCGCCGCAGGCGATGATAGAAGGGCACGAGCGAGGCGAGATGCCGCCGCGCTACGTGGGCGGTCTCGGTGAAGCGGGCGTACGTGGGCTGCAGGAGTTCGTGAGGGCAGGCGGCACGCTGATCGCCTTCAACCGTGCGTCGCTGCTGCCGATCGAGCGGTTCGCGCTGCCGGTGAAGGACGTGCTCGGGGAGCTCGACCGTGGCGATTTCTTCATACCAGGCTCGATCTTGCGGCTGCACCTCGAGCGCGGGCACCCGCTGGTCCAGGGGATGCCGGCGCGGACGGCGGCCTGGTTCCAGCGTGGGCTCGCGTTCGAGCCGACCGGCGAGGCGCGTGGCAGCGTGGAGATCGTGGGGCGTTACGGCCAAGCCGAGGAGCTCTTGTTGAGCGGTTGGGTGAATGGTGCCGAGTACATTGCCGGGCACGGCGCGATCGCGGTCGTGCGTCACGGTCGCGGTCGGGTGATCCTGTTCGGGTTCAGACCCCAGTATCGCGGGCAAACGATCGCCACCTACGCGTTGATCTTCAACGCGATCAGGAGTTCCGCCGGGTGACGGCGCGGGTCGCGCCGCTCCGCGCCCTCCGTTATCGATCGGACCGTGTCGGCGGTCTCGGCGCCGCCCTCGCACCGCCTTACGACGTGATCGGCCCGGAGCAGGCGGCGGAGCTGCGCAGGCGAAGCGCGCACAATATCGTGCATATCACCAATCCCGTCGGTGAGGGACCCGAGCGTTACGAGCGGGCGGCCCGCACGCTGGAGTCGTGGGTGGAGGAGGGCGTGCTCGGGCGGGCCGAGCGGCCGGCGGTCTACCTCCATAAGCACCACTTCAGCTTCGTAGATCGGTCGCTTACGCGCACCGGCCTCTGGGCGGCTCTGAGACTCGCAGCCTACGACGAGGGCGTCGTCCTGCCACACGAGCGCACGATGAAAGGCCCGAAGACCGATCGCCTCGCCCTGATGCGGGCGTGCCGGGCGCAGCTCTCTCCCGTCTTCTTCATCTGTTCCGACGCCGACGCGCGAGTCGCCGCGCTGCTGAGCGATCTGGCAGAGGGGGAGCCGACGGAACGCGCAGAGTTTCCCCCCGGCCAGGCACACGAGGTCTGGTGCGTCGAGCGGGAGGAGGCGCTGGACGGACTGGCCAGCATCCTGGACGAGCAGGTCTTCCTGATCGCCGATGGCCATCATCGTTACGAGACGGCGCTCGCCTATCGTGACGAGCTGGGCGCGGCTGGCGCCGCGGGAGGCCACCGGGCTGCGCACGAATACCTGCTCGCCTATATCGTCCCGGAGAGCGACCCCGGGCTACTGCTGTTGCCGACGCACCGGACGATCGGAGGCGAGCCGCTGGATTGGAACGCTGCGGTGCTGAATGCCTCAACGGACTTCGAGATCACCAGACTCTCGGACGTGGACAGCGCGCCGGTGCAGCAGGCGCTGGAGAGAGAGGCGGGCCGGCCGACGTTCGTGCTGGTGGCGCGCGATGCAGCGGCCGGCTGGCTCATGCGGCTGCGGGAGTCGGTGGCGTTGAGCGGCATCTCATCGGTTGCGCTTCACGATGCGTTCCTATCGAGCTGCCTGGGCCTCTCGGGAGAAGACCAGCTGCGTCGAATAGGCTATGTGAAGGAGGCGGGCGAGGCGCTGGGGGCCGTGAGGTCCGGTGCGGTTCAGGCGGCGGCGCTGCTCGCCGCGCCGCGGATCGCGCAGGTGCGGGAAGCGGCTGCGGCGGGCGAGCGGCTGCCGGCGAAGACGACGTACTTCTGGCCGAAGGCGCCGACGGGTTTGGCGATTCACGATTTCCATCACCGGGGCGTGACTAAGTAACGGAGCGTGAGTTGAGCGAGCGGCTCACCCTGGCGCACAGCGCTGATGCACACGGCGCGTTCGTGTACTACGCGCTGGCGACCGGGAGAATCGACACGGGTGATCTCGACCTCGAGTGTGAGCGCGAGAACATCGAGGGGCTCAACCTTCGGGCTCTTAACGGCGAGGCCGAGGTCTCGACGATCTCGATCTACGCCTACGCTAAGGTCTCGGACGACTACTTGCTGTTACCTCACGGGTTCGCGATAGGCGAGCGCTACGGACCGCGGGTCGTGGCACGCGAATCGCTGGGGCCCGGAGACCTCAGGGGTCGGGTCGTCGCCGCGCCGGGGCAATTCACCTCGGCGCATCTGGCGCTGCGACTGTTCGAGCCTGAGGTGGACGTACGCTTCGTTCGCTCCGACGAAGTGATGGACTATGTGTGCGACGGTTTCGCCGACGCCGGTGTGATCATTGACGACGGCCAACTCGGTCTTCGTGAGGCCGGCCTGAGCCTTGTGCTCGATCTCGGCGAGTGGTGG